>NZ_JAQFJM010000005.1:0-196889 GCF_030440125.1 Streptococcus sp. SS4
TCTCATAAGTTCTTCCTAATGATGGTTTGGTTGCTTTTCATTATAGTTCTTATGGGACTTTTTGTCTGCATTCAAAAAGCTCTATAATCTCTACAGTAGTTTTACCCACTACAGAAATTATAGAGCCTTTTTTTCTCACCTTTTTACTTTTTATGTTTCTCCACCCAATGACAATAATTGACAAGAAAGCGGTTCCCACCATTCCCCAAAAAAGAAAAGAGTCAATATAATCAAAAAAAGTTTTGCGTTCACCATAGACCGAGGTAGAGCCATCTTTCCAAGTAATGGTTTTGTCCCTATCATCAATCCTTTTGTAGGACTCATCATTATAAGTCAAATAATGATCCTTCCGTACATACATATTCAAATAGTTATAGCCGTGCTTTGTGGGAAGGTCTGAAAACAGACTTTCCTTGGCGTAAACTTCAATGTAGATGGTTCCATCTTTAAGACCTTTAATTTTCTGAGTTCGAGCATTTTTGATAAGGAGTTTTCCATCTTGTACAATCTCCCAATCGTACTTACGACTTCTTCCTCCTTCGTTATAGGAAATAGCAAGCTTGTGGTTTTCAGACTGCCATAGCCCGTAGATACTATTTTCACTGATACCATCATAAAAGAATCTAATATAGATGTTGACTATAGGTACCATGATTAGAAAACAAATACTCAAAATCTTGACTAAACGGCCTTCGAATTTACCCCAATGTGCTCGCCATCCAGTTTTGTACTTTTGTGTTCTTCGATATTCATTTTGTGAATGGTCACTTATATTAATTTTCTGTCGGTCAGCGTATTTTCTCTTTAGTAGATGCCTCATTTAGCCTATTTTTCCTTTTTAGATTTCTTTTTATTCTCCAATCGACAAAAATGGCATACAAAATCATAGAACCAATAATTCCAAAAAAGATATAAGGTTCCAGACGATCAAACAAGGTTATTCGTTGACCATAAGGAGATTTTGAACCATCTTTCCAGGTAATGCTCTTGTTTTCATCATCAATCCGTTTGTAAGATTCACCATTATAGGTCAGGTAATTGTCTTTACGAACGTACATATTCAAATAGTTGAGGCCGTTTTTAGCGGGGAGGTCTGAAAGTAGGCGTTCCTCAGCGTAAACTTCAATGTAGAGGGTACCATCCTCGAAGTGTTTAATATCATCGATGCGTGCATTTTTGATGAGGACATTTCCATCCTGAACAATCTCCCAATTGCGCTTACCTGACTTGTAACCTCCTTCGTAGGATATGGCAAGCTGATGGCTTTCAGATTGCCAAAGACCATAGATACTGTCTTTATATACGTTATGATCAAAGAAAATAACATAGATAATGAATATAGGTAAGATGATTAGGAAACCTATCCCCAAAATGTTAGCTAAACGGTCTGTAAATTTATCCCAGCGTGCTCGCCATCCCGTTTTACATTTTTGTTCTTTTCGATATGCTTTTCGTGACTGATACTTTCGATTGAGTTTCTTTCGGTCAGCGTATTTTCTGTTTGTTTGGTGTCTCATTGAGTTTTTCTCTCCTCTTTTGCCGAGCCTCTATAATGATAAGAAATGAGCAAATCCCCATAAGTATCAAATAGAAGGCTTCAAAAACCTCATCTATAGTGGTTTTCCGTTCACCATAAGGGCTGGTAGAACCATCTTTCCAAGTAATAGTCTTGTTTCCAGAATTGATACGCTTGTAGGACTCACCGTCATAGGTAAGATAATTATTTTTGCGAAGATAGAAATCCATATAGCTGAAGCCGTCCTTGGTGGGGAGGTCTGTCAGGTAGCCTTCCACAGTGTAGAGCTCCATGTGAAGAGTCCCGTCATTAAGCCGCTTGACCGGGCGAGTTCTAGCAGCATAGATAATATACTTACCATCCTGTACGACTTGCCAGTCGATATTTCCTCGCTTGCGAATATGCTTATAGGAAATCGCTAACTTATGATGATCAGATTGCCAGAGACCATAAATGTTATCTTTGTTGACGGTATAATGATCGTAATAATAAAAACCACCATACAGCAGTGCAAGCAGCACTAAGATAATCAATTCAGATGTTGGCTCTAGTGGGATGATCTTTCTCCAATCAAACCGCCATCCTTTAGGTTCTTCAATACTTTGGCAGTCGCTATTTATATTTTCCTCTCCTTTAGAGAGGTTGATTAATTTTTTCTTTGTCATACCTAATCCTTTCATCAACCATTGTAACAAATTCATCTCCCAAGCAAAAGCTAGCCTGATTTGTGATATAATTGGGAGTGATTGCGGGCAAGAAAATCTTATTTCTTGCCAGACTTGTAAAAATAAAACAGAGGATTTTAAGATGAAACTGACACTCCATGAAATTGCCAAGGTTGTTGGCGCTAAAAATGATGTCACAGCCTATGAAGATGTTGCCATTAACCAGATTGAGTTTGATAGCCGTAAGATTACAGCGGGCGACCTCTTTTTGCCGCTCAAAGGTGCGCGTGATGGACATGATTTTATCCAAACAGCCTTTGACAATGGTGCTCTAGCGACATTCACAGAAAAAGAATTATCGGCTGATCAAGCTCACATTCTAGTCGATGATGCTCTTGAAGCCTTCCAAAAACTAGCTGCCTACTATCTTGAAAAGACCGGTGTTGACGTTATTGCGGTGACTGGTTCTAACGGTAAGACAACGACCAAGGACATGATTCATGATATCTTGGCCACAACCTATCGTACTTACAAAACCCAAGGTAATTACAACAATGAGATTGGTCTTCCTTATACAGCCCTCCACATGCCTGATGATACGGAGAAAATCGTCCTTGAGATGGGGCAAGACCACATGGGAGACATTCACCTCTTGTCAACCTTGGCGAAGCCAAAAACAGCTGTTGTTACCTTAATCGGAGAGGCTCACTTGGAATTCTTCGGTAGTCGTGACAAGATTGCTCAAGGTAAAATGCAAATGCAAGACGGTATGCCTGATGCTAGTCTCTTGCTTGTACCTAGTGATCCTATCGTCGATCCATTCTTGCCAAGCAATCTTGAAGTTGTACGCTTTGGGGATGGTGCGGAGCTTACGGTCTCTGAGTTAACAGAATTCAAGGATCACCTCACCTTCTCAACGAATTTCCTAGACGGACAAGTTACCTTGCCAGTTACTGGAAAATATAATGCCACAAATGCCATGGTTGCTGCCTATGTCGCAAAACACTTGGGTGTAACTGAGGAAAATATCCTCTCAGCTCTTGCTAACTTGCAGCTTACAAAGAACCGTACTGAATGGAAAAAAGCAGCTAACGGTGCCGACATCCTTTCAGATGTCTACAATGCCAATCCAACAGCCATGAAGCTCATTTTGGAGACCTTCTCAGCCATTCCTAAGAATGAAGGAGGTAAGAAAATCGCTGTCTTAGCCGATATGAAAGAACTCGGTGAACAGTCCGTGCAACTTCACACACAGATGATTCTAAGCCTGACACCAGATGCTATTGATACGGTGATTTTCTACGGTGAGGATATTGCAGAATTGTCGCAACTTGCTAGCCAAATGTTTCCACTTGGTCATGTTTATTATTTCAAGAAAACAGCTGACGAAGACCAATTTGACGCTATGGTCAAACAAATCAAAGAAAGCCTAGGCGAGCACGATCAAATCTTGCTCAAGGGCTCTAACTCTATGAACCTAGCTAAGGTCGTGGAAGAATTACAAGCTAAGAATTAAGTTCTCTAACCTGCTCTCTAAAGCAGGTTTTTGCTTTACCCTGAAATTTGATATAATAGCAGGCATAGTAATTTCAGCAGGAGAAGAGAATGAAGAATTTTTTGACAACCACCCAAACTCATCCACCTCAGATACCTTTGCCCTATTATTTGCTCATGCTTTTGGCGATGCTACTTCTGAGTTACTTGAGTTGGCGTTGGTATAAGAATAAGATATGGCGTTGGACCTTTCTCACTATCCAAGCCATTCAACTCTTTGCCCTCTATACTTGGTACCTCTGGCAGGGCTTTCCACTTTACATTAGTCTGCCCCTTTACCATTGCCGCATGGCCATGTTTGCTGTTCTCCTCCTGAAAAATAGTAGAATAAAGAGCTATTTCGCTATTATGGGAGTCATCGGGACCTACTGTGCATTGATTTATCCAGTATTTGATCCCTATGAGTTTCCACATATCACAGGCTTTTCTTTCCTAATTGGCCACTATGCCCTACTGGTCAATAGCCTCAATGTCATCTTTAATAGTTATAAAACTCATCCCATCAGCAAGCGGCTGATTGTGGTGGCTACCTTATTACTAAATCTAGCTTTGGTAATAGTTAATCAGACCATCGGTGGAAACTATGGCATGCTTAAACACACACCATTTATTATGGGAACTCCCTTACTTGTCAAATACCTTGCTGTTTCAGGAGCTCTGATTATTCTCATGATCATCATGAAAAAAGGTCTGGAGCATTTTGAAAGGAAATATTAAATAAATGAAGAAACACGCTATCAGAAAGTTGATAGCGTGCTTTTATCTTTTCTAAACCAGACTTAGTTGTTTTTCTTTAGTTTATAAATATCATTTTTCTGGTAGTAGGTGATATCAGTATTTTTAAGCAGTTTTTGATATTTTGGATTATTTAAATCTTTAAGAGTAAAAATTTTGTCTTTCTTTAGATTTTTCTTCTCTGAGATGAAATTAGGGCCATAAGATGACATTCTATATAGTTCAACCCCTTTATCATATTTGTCTTCTGGATCGATAGGGTCTTTTGCAGATAAATTGATATCATAGGTTGCTTCGTATTTACCATTGATAAGTACTTTAACTTCAAAACGGTTAGACGAATCTGGAGATTCAAAATAGTATTTATTTTGATAAACGTCAGTAAATTTAATGCTCTCAACATTTTCATAGTTGTCTATAATATCAAGGGCAATCACCTGTTCAACATGTTTGGCGTGTTCTAAAATCTGCTCGTTCCAGTAAATGTGTTTAAAGCCGTCTCTGTTGATAGAGACCTTACGACCGTATACAGTTGGGTTATGTCGATAGCCATAAATAGTCAATGTTGGAAGAACGAGCAGGATTGCAATCGTGCTGTGTAGTATAATTTTGTTTATTTTGATTTTCTTGCTCAGATTAAGACATGACCAAATCCACATAACCCAAAATGGTGGGATGATTAGAGATAGGTAGTAATAGTAATCGTCTAAGGCAAACATAAAACCAAAGAGGTAGACTGCTAGAATTGGAGATAATAATAAGCAAAATATTTCTAGTGCAATCCAAACCGCTTTATGTCCTTTGCCTTTTGAAAAACTTTTACATAAGGCAAAAATATTTAATGTGTATATAATACTTGGAATCAGAAAAAGGGATATAGGAAACAAGCAACAGTTGATTATAGCTAGAACAGCAGAATATATCCAAATCTGATGCTTTTTCGTACCAAATGAAGGTAAGACAAGTGAAGGTAAAATCAGAAAGTAGGCATTAAAAATCATTCCCACAAGGGTTATAAAAACAAGTACTCCAACAAATTCCATAACAATCTCCCAATTATTTTATTTGTTTTATTCTAACACAAAACGCTTTCAGAATTGCTTTCACACTGTAATTTGGATATAATAAAAGAGCTGTGCCTGCGAGAATTATCGCAAGCCTCGACAACAAATGTAGCTTTCAAAAGACAGAAATTTTCTGAAAGAAGAGCTACAACGATCTTGCTTTTCGTTCTGGTAAAAAACCTATTGCCATTAGTAGCTCTGGGACATGGGATTTTTGAGATTTACAAAGAAGCTGCTGACATCCATACCACTAAGGAAAAGTAACAAAAAGATAATTTTTAAAGAAGAAAGAAAACTATGAGCATTCAAGACGAAATCAAAAAACGCCGTACTTTTGCCATCATCTCTCACCCCGATGCCGGTAAAACAACAATCACTGAACAATTGCTTTACTTTGGGGGTGAAATCCGTGAAGCTGGTACCGTAAAAGGTAAGAAAACCGGAAATTTTGCCAAATCAGACTGGATGGATATTGAGAAACAACGTGGTATCTCAGTAACCTCATCTGTGATGCAGTTTGACTATGCGGGTAAACGTGTCAATATCCTTGATACCCCAGGGCACGAGGACTTCTCAGAAGATACCTACCGTACCCTTATGGCGGTTGATGCTGCCGTCATGGTTGTTGACTCAGCCAAAGGTATCGAGGCCCAAACCAAAAAACTTTTCGAAGTTGTCAAACACCGTGGGATTCCTGTCTTCACCTTCATGAACAAATTGGACCGTGATGGACGTGAGCCACTTGACCTCTTGGAAGAGTTGGAAGAAGTGCTTGGTATTGCCAGTTACCCAATGAACTGGCCTATCGGTATGGGTAAAGCTTTCGAAGGACTTTACGACCTTTATAACGAACGCTTGGAGCTTTACAAAGGTGATGAGCGCTTTGCCAAGATTGAAGATGGGGATACTCTTTTTGCCAACAACCCATTCTATGAGCAAGCTAAAGAAGATATTGAACTCTTGACAGAAGCGGGTAATGAATTCTCAGAAGAAGCTATTTTAGCTGGTGAATTGACACCGGTCTTCTTCGGTTCTGCCCTTACTAACTTTGGGGTTCAAACCTTCCTCGATACCTTCCTCAAATTTGCACCAGAACCACATGGTCACAAGACAGTGGATGGTGACGAGATTGATCCTCTCAACAAGGATTTCTCTGGTTTTGTTTTCAAAATCCAAGCCAATATGGACCCACGTCACCGTGACCGTATTGCCTTTGTTCGTATCGTTTCTGGTGAATTTGAGCGTGGTATGAGTGTTAATCTAACCCGCACAGGTAAAGGAGCTAAGCTCTCTAACGTCACTCAGTTCATGGCCGAATCTCGTGAAAATGTCGAAAATGCCGTTGCTGGAGATATTATCGGGGTTTACGATACAGGAACTTACCAAGTTGGTGATACCCTTACTGTAGGTAAAAACAAATTTGAATTTGAGCCACTACCAACCTTTACGCCTGAGTTGTTCATGAAAGTTTCTGCTAAAAACGTCATGAAACAGAAGTCCTTCCACAAAGGAATCGAACAATTGGTGCAAGAAGGAGCCATCCAGCTCTACACCAACTACCAAACAGGCGAATACATGCTTGGTGCCGTTGGTCAACTTCAGTTTGAAGTCTTCAAACACCGTATGGAAAATGAATACAATGCCGAAGTCGTTATGACACCAATGGGTAAAAAGACTGTGCGTTGGATTCAACCTGAGGACCTCGATGAACGCATGTCATCAAGCCGAAATATCTTGGCCAAAGACCGCTTTGACCAACCAGTCTTCCTCTTTGAAAATGACTTTGCCCTTCGTTGGTTTGCGGATAAATATCCAGATGTAACATTGGAAGAGAAGATGTAATACGGCACAAAAGATGACGATTTTAAATCGTTCATCTTTTGACGCTAGCCCCTATCTTGTGTCTAGCTAGCCGTCTCACTAACTACGTCAGACGAATAATATCGATTCGTCTGACTTCGTGTCGTAAAATCTTAATAATGATATCTACACTACATACTATGAGACCGTGGCTAAGTTCCTCACTAACTCGAAAACGGAAAAATATCGTTTCCGTTTTCTCATGTCGTAATATTATGTATAGTTTATGTAAATCGTTCATCTTTTGACGCTAACCTCTATCTTGTGTCTAGCTAGCCGTCTCACTAACTACGTCAGACGAATAATATCGATTCGTCTGACTTCGTGTCGTAATATCTTAATAATGATATCTACGCTACGTCTCTAAAACAACACAAAATATAGGACTATCTAATCAGATAGTCCTATATTTTTTATAAACCTAATAGTTATCAAGTATACCTATGATTAATTACTTTAGATAATTACGATTATGATAAATCAAGCCAGCTTCTAAAAGTATGCAAATTGTTGATAGCCAGAAACTTGTTATAATTCCAAATTTTTCAGTAATAGAACTCATCAGAAAGACGAAAACTGAAAAAGCAAGGGTTGAAATGACTTCAAATACAGAATAAACATGTACTAACTGATTTTCATCCACAGTTTCTTGAAGAAAGACACTTTCAGGGACTTCTTTTAACTGAGAAAAGAAGCCGATTAAACTTGAGAAAAATAAAAATGTTTGTGTGTTTGAGAAAAAGAGGATACTGGCTGTGATGGTCGCCATTGCTAAGAGTGGAAAGAGAATACTTTTCCACTTATGAGCTAAAAACTTTTCGGATAGTTTGTAGACAATTATTCCACCTAAAATGATACCAAGGGAATAGGTTGTATTTGAGTAGCCCCAGTAACTTTCAGTTTGTTTTAACACCTCGGTTACAAAAACAAGGATTACAGATGACACCCAGATTGTATTGGAGAAGTCCTCTAATAAATTTGCTTGGACAAATAACTTTAATTTAGGATTTTTTGCAACTAACTTCCATCCTTTTACTAGAGTATCCAGATTAGTCTCCGACTCTAACTGCTCTATTTTAGCCTGAGGGAGAAAGAGCATCACAGAAGTAGAAAGAAGATAAAGAAATAGGACTATCAACATTGTAGAAAATAGGCCAACCGAAGCGTAAAGGAGTCCTCCCAGTCCCCAACCAATCAATTGCACTCCCTCACCACTTATTGATAAGGCAGCATTTGCCTTTCCCAAATTTGTGGCATATCTAGGAATCATGGCATAAGATACGGGCGACGCAAAGCCATCTAAGATAGAAATAGCGACAACAAAGATATACATTTCTAAGGCTGGAACAAATTGAGCCTTAATGAGCATTACAAGGAGTATTGCTAATAAAAAAGTCTTTCCACATTGAGTGAATGAAAGAACTCTATTTAGAGCTAGTTTTTTAGTCACCAATGGCACTAGAAGACTTGCCACGAAAGCTGATAATCCGATTAGAATCGGAACCATTGAGGTCGCAATAACGGATTTTGTAATGACGTAGATGTTTGCGATGAGAGATACCCTGAGGAAAATGTCAGCTAAATTAGCAAATAATTGAGAGAGAAGTAATTTCAGAAAGGATTTAGACATATCGTTTCTCCATATCGGTTACCAAATCAGGAAATGAAATTGGATTCACATATTTTTTAAACAAAATAATTTTACAAGAATAATAATCTTATTTAATAAATTCCCATATATGCTTTCTAACTATTTTCCTCTATCAATTTTTTTAAATGTGCTTCATAAGTCTTTGCAATATGCTCGCTCCCTGCCAATTTCATGGCCCCAATATATTTTTTCATTTCGATAATGGACTGATTATTTCCTTCTTTTTTATATTGATAATAATTTTGTGCATATTGAAAAACCAATCGTTCATAAATTTCAGTCTCGATAAAAAAGCATTGGTTTAATTGTTTTTCAAAATACAGTGCATCAATGAGTTCTTCTCTTTCTATGCATGTAATATAAACATTTAATAACATGGTTGATATCATGCGTCGATTATTAGGAATCTCTTTGTAAAAATCAGACCTTCTAGACATCTCCTTTGCCAAAACCATAAGAGTCTCATGGTTCAACACATCTAAGGTATTTGCAAAAATCAATAATTCATAATAACCCCAGTACTCAATACTAAATAGATAATCGGTTAAATCGGTTAGGTCTTGCTGTGTATAATAGCTTTCTCCCGATAAATCCTGCAAGCGAATTTTTAATAAAATAGTATTAATGTGATGAAACTTCTCTCGTTTAGGTTCTGATTCTAATTGAGAATTAAGTAACTTCTTTAATCCATCGATATCATGAGTTGATACAAAAAGTCGAATTTTTGACAATAGCTCATTCAGATCATCACGATGAAAATCATGGACAGCATACATGAATTCGTCAATAGGCATATTAATCTCGTCTAATATTAACATAAACTTTGTAATGGTTAAGTCTGTCTGTCCTTTTTCAAAACGAGACAGTTGAGATGTCGAGATACCAGCTTTTGCGACATCTTTTAATCGTATCCCTCTTGATTTACGAAATTTTTTAAAAATTGCTCCAAATTTTTTCATGGAAGCCTCCAGTTTGCATATATGGGAATATATATTTTTTTGTATCTTAACATAAAATACAGGAAAACAAAAGTGAGGTTATTACTGTGAATAGGCAATGATTGCTGTTTTTTATAAACACACAAAAAACCATAGGACTGCCAATTAAGACTGTCCTATGGTTTCTTTTATTTTTCCGTATTGAGTAATCTGCCTAGGAATCGTTGTAGGGCGAAGAAAACAATAAGGCTGGCCAATGTTTCTCCTAGGAAAGATGAGCTATTGACAATGAGTGAATAGAGATAAGGGCTTTGTCCCTTAGGGGCATAGCTTCCCCAAAAGATGACACCGGCTATAAAGTGAATGAGGTAACGAGCAAAGCTACCAAGCAGAATACCTCCAGTGATAAGCATCAGAGACTTGACTTTATTGTCTTGTTTAATGGCTTTATCAAGGGCTGGTTTGACCACACCACTGATACCAATCAGACTAAAGGCGACAAAGTACTCCAGAAAACCTTGTGTCAAGGTCAGCCAACCACCGGCGGCTTGCCCTGTAACAACTTGAAGTAGCCCCCAGATAAGACCGCCCATAGCACCAGCTTTTAAGCCCCAGCGAAAACTGAGGAGAAAGATAGGCACCATCTTAAAGGAAAGGGAAATCCAAGGGCCTAGTGACATGGGCTGAGTAACTAGGTCCAGGATATAAGCAATGGTTGCAAAGAGTGCAACCTCAATCATTGGTCGAATACTTGTTTTCGACATAAAAAACCTCCTATACCAATCGTCTTGATTGGCTATTTTTGCCACATCAAAACGTTGTCATAGAAGTTCTTCTATTTCAATCTATTTTGAGACACATCCCTACGCAGGTTCTAACCTGATCAGGTGGTAAGAGTTTAGGCAGTCTTGAAGAAAAAATTCAAGCTAGCCATTCTCAGCAATTGCTCCTCTTGTGACTCCTTAATTGTACTACCAGAAACCCATTTCTGCAAGTGTCTGAAATCCTAAAATTGTGGTATAGTTAAAGCAAGGATTATCTTTACAATAAAAAAGGAGAAATAACTATGGGACTTTTTTCAGGACTGCTTGGCAATGCATCTAAAAAAGATAATGATAAGGTTGAGCGCCAATTGGAGGGCATCTTAATTCCAGGTGAACAGGTGGAGTTAGCCTATGCCCTTGTTCGTGACTTGATTGTCTTTACAGAGAAGCGCTTGATTTTAGTCGATAAACAAGGTGTTACAGGGAAGAAGACTTCTTACAAGTCTATCCCTTATCACTCAATCTCTCGTTTCACTGTAGAGAGCTCGGGCCACTTTGACCTAGATGCTGAACTTAAGATTTGGATTTCATCAGCACTTGAGCCTGCAGAAGTGCTTCAATTTAAGAGTGATAATAATGTCTTTGAAATCCAACAAGCTTTGGCAGCAGCAGTGCTAGAGTAATGAGGAAGAAAAATGTTTATTGAAAAAGAACTGGGTTATAAGCGTCACTGGATTAATATTGACTCAGATATTATTTCTGAGCAATCCTATCTTTATACCAAGTATGATATTGACCAAGAAACCATAGAGTATGCCTTGGATAAAAATGAACGAGCTCACATGGACTACAACCGTGAGACTGGGACAATCACCTTTATCTATAACGTTCTGGCGCTTGAAAAGGACAAGGAATACTATGAAACCATTCCTCTGACCTTTATTGTTCAAGATACACGTTTGGTGACCATTAGTAACGAGGATAACGCTTATGTGATAAGCAAGATGCAAGATTATGTGGATAACCATGAGGATTTGTCTATCTACAAATTGCTCTTTGCAGGCCTTGAGATGATTTCAAATGCCTACTATCCCGTCATTGAACGCTTGGATCAGCAAAAAGATGAGGTTAGTCGACGCCTAAAACAGACAACGACGAGTAAGAATCTTTACGACCTTTCAGATTTGGAAACAGGCATGGTCTATTTGGTAGCTGCAGCCACACAAAACCGTCTTCTTTTGGAACACATCAAGGGGCACGCCATTTATCGTCGTCTCAATGAGGTCGAAAAAGAACAGTTTGATGATGCCATGATTGAAGCCAGGCAGTTGGTTGCCATGACGGATCTTATTTCTAAGGTCTTACAGCAACTATCAGGTTCTTATAACAATATCCTAAACAACAACCTGAACAACAACTTGAGCAATCTGACCATTATTGAGGTACTCTTGGGAGTTCTTGCCGTTATTACCGGTTTCTTTGGGATGAATGTTCCTCTACCGTTTATGACTGTCAGTCCAGCCTGGATTTTCATCATTATCGGTAGTGCGATTCTTTGTTTTGTCTTGGCCCGCTACTTGCGTTGGTTGGTCCATAAATAATAATTAGTGAGTGAAACCGTCTTCTCAAATTGGAGGCGGTTTTAAAACGTTATTCACTGTCTTTTTATTCTTAAATATGATAGACTAGATGAGTTGTTAAAATAAACGACTATTAAATACAGGTAGTTAACATACTACACAACCAAGTCTCATAAGGTGGCTTCGCACCGCCTTCAAATAGAAAGAAGAATACTTTGAAATTTACAGATTTAAACCTATCAGAAGACATCCAATCAGCTGTTGTTGCTGCTGGTTTTGAAAAGCCATCACCTATCCAAGAGTTGACGATTCCACTCGCTCTTGAAGGTAAGGATGTTATCGGTCAGGCCCAAACTGGTACTGGTAAAACAGCTGCCTTTGGTTTGCCGACCCTAGATAAAATTCGTACAGAAGAAAATACAATCCAAGCCCTTGTGATTGCCCCAACACGTGAGTTGGCAGTGCAATCTCAAGAAGAGCTTTTCCGTTTTGGTCGTGACAAAGGCGTTAAGGTTCGCTCAGTCTACGGTGGCTCTAGCATTGAGAAACAAATTAAGGCCCTCCGTTCAGGTGCCCACATTGTAGTAGGGACACCAGGTCGTCTCCTTGACCTTATCAAACGTAAGGCTCTTAAACTCAATAATATCGAGACTTTGATTTTGGATGAAGCGGATGAAATGCTTAACATGGGCTTCCTTGAAGACATTGAAGCTATCATTAGCCGAGTACCAGAAGAACGTCAAACCCTTCTCTTCTCAGCAACTATGCCTGATGCTATCAAACGTATTGGCGTTCAGTTCATGAAAGATCCTGAGCATGTGAAAATCAAGGCTAAAGAATTGACCAATGTTAACGTTGACCAATACTTTATCCGAGTGAAGGAACAAGAGAAGTTCGATACCATGACTCGTCTTATGGATGTTGACCAACCTGAATTGTCAATCGTCTTTGGACGTACCAAACGTCGTGTGGACGAGTTGACACGTGGTTTGAAACTTCGTGGTTTCCGTGCAGAAGGTATCCACGGTGACCTTGACCAAAACAAACGTCTTCGTGTTATCCGTGACTTCAAGAACGACCAAATCGATATTTTAGTTGCCACAGACGTTGCGGCGCGTGGTCTTGACATTTCAGGTGTCACTCACGTCTACAACTACGATATCCCACAAGACCCAGAAAGCTACGTTCACCGTATTGGACGTACAGGCCGTGCAGGCCAATCAGGTCAATCGATTACTTTCGTTGCTCCAAACGAAATGGGTTACTTGGGAATCATCGAAAACTTGACTAAGAAACGCATGAAAGGTCTTAAGCCACCAACAGCTCAAGAAGCCTTCCAGGCTAAGAAGAAAGTTGCCCTTAAGAAAATCGAACGTGACTTTGCGGATGAAGCTATCCGTTCTAACTTTGACAAGTTCAAGGGCGATGCGGTTAAATTGGCTCAAGAATTCACACCTGAAGAATTGGCCCTTTACATCTTGAGCTTGACCGTTCAAGACCCAGAGACAATGCCAGAAGTGGAAATCGCACGTGAAAAACCATTGCCATTCAAACCCTCAGGTGGTGGCTTTGGCGGTAAAGGCGGCAAAGGTGGCCGTGGCAACCGTGGTCGCGATAACAACCGTCGTGGTGGATACCGTGGCGACCGTAACCGCGATGACCGAGACGGTGGCCGTCGTGACTTCAAACGCAAGTCTAAGAAAAATAGCCGTGACTTCGAAAATCATGGCAATAAACGCCCACACCGTACCTCAAGCGAAAAGAAAAACGGCTTTGTTATCCGTAACAAGGGTGATAAATAAACAATGAAAACGCTCTATGAAATAGAGCTTTTTTTCATAAACCTATTTTTTGAGACTTCCCTTAGGTGAGTGCGGATGTCAGCGAACTTTTTCAAAGTTTCTAATTATAGTATTTTTTTATGAAAGCCCAAATATTATAAGAGTAAAATAGTTATTATGAGAAAGTAGAAGTAGTCTCAAGTAAAGTCAAAAAACACACGGTTATTTTTCCGTGTGTTCTTTGATATAAGCTAGTTTTTTCTCTCGGCTTTTTTTCTTAAAGAGTGCTTCGGCGCTCATGGCTTCAGGTTTGCTGGCGAAGGCTTCTGAGTAGAGGAGTTTAACTGGTAGGCGGGCTCTGGTATACTTGGCGCCTTTGCCTGAGTTATGGGTTTTGAGGCGGCGTTCGACGTCTGTGGTGTAGCCTGTATAGAGGGTGCCATCAGCACACTCAACCACATACATGTAGGCTTTGCTATCCTTTTCTGCCATCGTTTAGGACTCACTTTCAGCCTTTTTTTCCAAAGTAAATCTCATAAATTTCGTCAGTATAATCGCCATTTTCCTTATGCACAAAAAGAGGTGGGAGGATTTTCAAGCCATCTGTTGAACCGTCTTTAATGGCTTCAATTAGGAGCATATTTGCCTCACGTCCTATCTTAGGGTAGATAAACTGGATGCGTTTAGGTGCTAGATTGTACTGGCGCATGGTGTCAATGATATCCAAAAAGCGGTCAGGACGATGTACCATAGCAATGCGTCCATTAGATTTGAGGGCATGACGAGCGACCTGGAAAATTTCTTCTAAATTCGTCGTGATTTCGTGGCGGGCCAAGAGGTAATGCTCTGACAGATTTTTCTTAGACGTTTCTGTCGCCTTAAAGTAGGGAGGGTTACAGAGGATAAGGTCCACCTGAGATCGTGGGGCATGGTCAAGCAAATTTTTTAGGTCGTCATTGACAACAGTCACTTGATTCTCTAGTTGATTAAGAGTTACGGAACGCTTGGCCATATCAGCCAGGCGTTCTTGCAACTCAACCAAGGTAATCGGTGCCTCAGTGCGTGTGCTGGCAAAGAGACCCACGGCACCATTTCCGGAACAGAGGTCGACGATTAATCCCTTCTTTGGAATTTTTGGAAACCGAGAGAGGAGGACGCTATCAATAGAGTAGCTGAAGACCTCCTTATTTTGAATGATTTTCACATCTGTGGAGAAGAGCTGGTCAATGCGTTCTCCATCTTTTAAAATTGGATTTGTCATAGTTTTTATTGTAACAAAAAACAGCTCCCAAAGGAACTGTTGCGAGTGATTACTCTAGGACACCGAAGGTATATCCTTGATTTTTGAAATATTCGATAATTTGTGGAAGGGTCTGAACAGTCAGCTCCTTACCAGCAGTGTCATGCATAAGGACAACCTTAACATGACTTTCAGGGAAATACTGTTGAGAACCATCCATGTAGGCCATCATAGTTTCAGATGTGGTTGGACGAACAGAGAGTGGTTCTGCATCTCCACAGAGCATGTTCCAGTCAATCCACTGGATACCTTGATTGGCGAGAGCATGGTCAGTTGCCTCCAATCCTTGCCATGACATATGACCACCAGGGTAACGGAAAATTCTTGTTTTAAAGTCCTTACCTAGGATGGCTTGGAAATTGGCATTGGTTTGGTCAACTTCAGAAACAATTTGACTTTGGTTTGGAACACGCCCAGGATAAAGTAGGTTAAAGTTGTGGCTTAGGCTATGGTTAGCAATAGCGTGTCCTTCTGTAATTTGGCGTTTGAGGATGTCCGCATTTTCCTGACTAATGGTATTCCCAATGTGGAAGAATGTGGCATGAACACCGTATTCTTTCAAGATATCCATGACTTTTGGTGTCAAAGTAGGATCAATTCCGTCATCGAAGGTTAAAAAGACAACCTTATCGTCAACATCTTGAGATACACCACGGATAGTGTTATTAACAGCAGTAACGTCGTAGGCATAATCAGAGGCTTCAATGCTATGGTTACTACCCTTTTTGAGTTGTGTTTTGTCGTTTTCTTTAGCTTGTTCTGAAGAAGAACTTGCTCCGTTAGCTACTTGTTCAGTTTTTTCAGTCTGAGCTACTTGTTCAGCTTTAGAGCTGTGGCGTTGTGACAAGACAAAGCCTAGAATAGCCAGTACGGCCAAGTTAGCAATAATAAGGCATAGATTAAGTGCCTTCCTGTTTTTCCCTATAATCTCAATACATTTTTTCATAGTTACATTATAGCTCAAACTATTAGAAAGTGCCACAACATTTTCAATTGTTTTACAAAGAAATTCGATGAAAAAGCACTCCTTTTTTTGGTATAATAGTTAAAAAATTGTAGAAAAAGAGGTAAAAACGTGTTTTACGCTTATTTACGTGGGCTTGTTGTCTTCCTTCTATGGATTATTAATGGCAATGCCCATTATCACAATCGTGACAAGTTATTGAGTAAGGACGAGAACTATATCTTGGTAGCTCCACACCGAACTTGGTGGGACCCTGTTTATATGGCTTTCTCAGCTCGTCCTAAGCAGTTTATTTTCATGGCTAAGAAAGAACTTTTCAAGAATCGTATCTTTGGTTGGTGGATTCGTATGTGTGGTGCCTTCCCGATTGACCGTGAAAATCCTGGTCAAGAAGCTATCAAGTACCCTGTTAACATGCTTAAGAAGAGTAACCGTAGTTTGATTATGTTTCCAAGTGGTAGCCGCCATTCATCTGATGTTAAGGGTGGGGTTGCAGTTATCGCTAAGATGGCTAAGGTTAAGATTATGCCGGTTGTCTATCAAGGACCTCGTGAACTCAAGGGGCTCTTGACAGGTGAACGTGTGGATATGAACTATGGTAATCCTATTGATATTTCAGATTTGAAGCGTTTGAATGACGAAAATATCCAAGAGGTTGCTCGTCGTATCCAGTCTGAATTTGATCGCCTTGATGAGGAAGCTTTGAGCTATCAAACAGGCAAGAAACCCAATCCTTTGACTTATATTTACCGAGTACCTCTCGGTATTGTGGCTATCATTGCGGTACTTTTGACCATGGCTTTCTCATATGTAGCTAGCTTTGTTTGGTATCCTGAAAAACATCGTGCCAAAGAAACTCAGAAATAAGCTAAAAACTCTATCAGACATAGATCTGATGGAGTTTTTTACTTTTTGATGTATTTTTTAAATTTTTTACGAATAAGAAAGAAAATATATCAATTAAGGAGAATAGCGTGAAGGAAAAGATTCTAACCTATGTCAAAGATAATCGTCTGTTTGTGAGTGTCATCGCTGTACTAATGGTGATTTTTTGCTTCTTTCTATGGATGACTTGTGGTGCCGGCAACAGCATGGAGGCGGAGACGTCTTATACAGATGTGACAACATTGTCAACCTCCTCATCCAAAGAAGGGTCAAAATCACTTACTGAAGTGTCTTCTCAGTCAAAGACTGAAGAAAGTGAAAAGGATAAGTCAAAAGTAACAGTGGATGTTAAGGGGGCTGTGGCCAATCCAGGTGTTTATACTTTAAAAGCAAGCGCTAGGGTGACTGACGCCATCAAAGCCGCTGGGGGAATGACCGAGGATGCGGATGCTAAGAGTGTTAATTTAGCCGCAAGCTTGTCAGATGAAGAGGTTATCTATGTGGCAACTAAGGATGAAAACCTTTCTGTCCTTGGTCAATCAGGAACTAGTCAGGTGTCTGACAAAGGAGGGCAAACTAATGCTAAGGATGGGAAAATTAACTTAAATACAGCGACTGCAGAGGAATTGCAAACCATTTCTGGAATTGGAGCTAAGCGAGCAGAGGATATCATCGCCTATCGCGAAAGTCATGGTGGCTTTCAGTCCGTAGATGACCTGAAAAATGTTTCAGGAATTGGTGATAAAACGTTAGATAAAATCAGAGAGTCCCTCTATGTGGCTTAAAAAAGCGCCAATCAATCTTTTTTCCTTGTCTCTTTTAATAGCTGCCCTTTATTTTACGATTTTTGGCACTAATGTTTACGCTATTGGGACTTTTGTCTTTCTGATGGTCTGTTTTTTGAAGCATCATTGGAAGAATAAGACAGCCCTAAAGTTGGTGGGACTTGTAGGTAGTTTCTTTTTGGTCTACTTTTTATTCTTGCATCATAGAGCTACTATACAAGATAAACAAGCCCCTGCTGAAATCAATCAGGTGACTCTGGTTGCTGATACGCTATCGGTTAATGGTGAGCAATTATCCGCTATCGGTAAGGCCAAGGGACAAACCTATCAGGTCTTTTACCGACTCAAATCTGAGAAGGAGCAGCATTTTTTCAAGACTACTAGTCAAACGCTAGTATTAAAAGGGAAAATTACGTTAACCACAGCAACTGGTCAACGTAATTTTCAAGGGTTTAATTATCAGTCTTATCTAGCCAGTCAAGGCATTTATCGAATCGCTCAGATTGAGCGCTTGGACCAAGTGGTACCTCAAAAATCTCTATCTCCCCTAGCTTTTTTCCATCAACTGAGGAGGAGGGCTTTGGTTCATATCCAGACGCACTTTCCTAGTCCTATGAGACACTATATGACAGGCCTGCTCTTTGGGTATTTGGATAAGGAGTTCGATGAGCAGAGCCAGCTTTACACAAGTTTAGGTATTATTCATCTATTCGCACTTTCGGGGATGCAAGTGGGCTTTTTTCTGGGATGGTTTCGCTACGGTCTCCTACGCTTAGGTCTTCCTAAAGATTATCTATTTATCGTCTTGCTGCCTTTTTCCTTATGTTATGGCTTAATGACAGGATGGACAGCTTCAGTCCTACGTTCCTTGGTTCAAAGTTTGCTGGCTGAGTTTGGTATTAAAAAACTGGACAATATGGGAATAACCTTGCTTCTATTGTTTCTCTTATTACCTCATTTTCTCTTAACAGTGGGAGGTGTATTAAGTTGTTCCTATGCCTTCTTGTTGTGTTTGTTTGATTTTGAGGACTTGTCATCTTTAAAGAAATCAATCTATACGAGCTTGGTATTGAGTCTTGGGATTTTGCCCTTTCTAACTTACTATTATGGAACCTTTCAACCAGTTAGTTTAATTCTAACAGCGATTTTTTCCATAGTATTTGATAGCTTTCTCTTGCCTGTATTGACAGTATTCTTTGCCCTCTCAGGACTGGTAATCTTTTCTCAAATCAACCCACTTTTTGAATGGATGGAGTCCTTTTTGACTTGGATACAATCCTGGATAGGTCAACCTTTGATTTTAGGGAAACCTAGTTTGTTTCAGTTTGGCTTGATGATAGCTGTATTGATTTTGCTCTTTGATTTTTGGAAAAAGCCTCAGTTTAGGATTTGCCTTTTGATGATTTTTGGACTTTTGATGGTCTGGGTCAAACATCCTTTAACCAATGAGGTGACTGTGGTTGACGTGGGTCAGGGAGATAGTATTTTCCTGAGGAGTATGAAAGGCGAGACTATCCTAATTGATGTGGGTGGCAGGGTGACGTTTGGGACTAAGGAAAAATGGCAAGAGTCTAGCCAGACGAGCAATGCGGAGAAAACCTTGATTCCCTATCTAGAGGCTAGAGGAGTGTCTCAAATTGATTATCTGGTCCTGACGCATACGGACACAGACCATATTGGTGATTTGGAAGAAGTGGCCAAGTGTTTTAAGATTAAGGAAATCTGTGTCAGTCAGGGGGCTTTGACTAAGTCTAGCTTTGTTAAAAGACTTCGGACTATAAAATGCCCAGTTCACACTCTAAAGGCTGGCGACAAATTACCCATGATGGGAAGCAATCTACAGGTTCTTTATCCAAATAAAGTTGGTGATGGCGGTAACAATGATTCGATAGTTCTTTACGGAAAGCTATTAGGAAGCAGTTTTCTGTTTACCGGTGATTTGGAAAAAGAAGGAGAGGAGGAACTAATGGCCAGTTATCCAACTTTAAGGGCAAGCGTCCTAAAAGCTGGACACCACGGTTCAAAAGGTTCTTCGTCTGAAGCTTTTTTGGACCAGCTGCACCCCTCCCTGGCCCTTGTTTCAGCAGGTGAGAACAATCGTTATAAACATCCAAATGATGAAACAATAGAACGTTTTAAGCAACGCCACATTAAAATTTTACGAACAGATAAAGACGGAGCCACCCGTTTTAAGGGCTGGTTTAAATGGTCAAGTGAAACTGTCCGATAATTGTTAGAGTTCTTAATTTGTCATGCACCTCAATCTATGGTAGAATGTAAAGGCTAATATTCCAGTATAAGAAAGATTGAACAGTATGCGTAAAATTATCATCAATGGTGGTAAGAAACTTCAGGGAGAAGTTACAGTATCAGGGGCTAAAAATTCAGTTGTTGCTTTGATTCCAGCCATCATTTTATCTGATGGAGTGGTTACTCTTGATGGGGTGCCAGCAATCAGCGACGTCGATAACCTCATTGAAATTATAGAAGTAATGGGTGGTTCTGTTAAGCGTGATGGCGAAACACTTGAAATTGATCCACGAGGCGTCAAGGATATGCCAATGCCATTTGGTAAGATTAACAGCCTTCGTGCTTCTTACTATTTCTACGGTAGCTTGCTTGGACGTTACGGTCAAGCAACAGTAGGTTTGCCTGGTGGCTGTGATTTGGGACCACGTCCTATTGACCTTCACCTTAAGGCGTTTGAAGCGATGGGTGCAAGCATTTCCTATGAAGCAGAGTCTATGCGTATTGCGACTGATGCTGGTCAACGCATTAAGGGTGCTCATATCTACATGGATACGGTCAGTGTTGGAGCGACTATCAATACCATGTTGGCAGCGGCTAAGGCTGACGGTCGTACGGTTATTGAAAATGCGGCGCGTGAACCTGAGATTATTGATGTAGCAACTCTTCTTAACAATATGGGAGCGCGTGTACGTGGCGCTGGTACAGAAGTCATCACGATTGACGGTGTAGAAAGCTTACATGGCACTCGTCACCAGGTCATTCCAGACCGTATTGAAGCGGGTTCTTACATTGCTATGGCTGCGGCTATCGGTAAGGGAATTAAGGTTAAAAATGTTCTTTATGAACACCTTGAAAGTTTTATTGCTAAACTTGAAGCAATGGGTGTTCGTATGACCGTTGAAGAAGATGCCATCTTTGTGGAAGAGCAAGGTGATCTAAAACCTGTTGACATTAAGACGTCGCCTTATCCAGGTTTTGCAACAGATTTACAACAACCTATGACACCATTGTTATTGAAAGCAAGTGGTCGCGGAAAAATCATAGATACAATTTATGAAAAACGTGTGAATCACGTTCCTGAATTGGCTCGTATGGGTGCTGATATTCAAGTACTCGGTGGACAAATTGTTTACAATGGTCCAACGCAACTTTCAGGTGCACCAGTAAAAGCTAGTGATTTGCGTGCGGGTGCGGCACTTGTTACAGCGGGTCTTATGGCAGAAGGTCAAACTGAAATTACCAATATTGAGTTTATCCTTCGCGGGTATTCAAATATCATTGAGAAACTTTCTGACCTTGGTGCAGATATTCGTTTGATTGAAGATTAAGTCTAAGGTTCAACCCCTAGTGGTTGAGCCTTTTTCCATTTTTAAAACTGTGTTATAATACTATCATGGATATTTGGACTAGTCTGGGTGCTTTTGCCTTTTTTGAGTCGGAGCGCCTTTCTTTTAGACCACTCATCTTTTTGGATCGTTTTGATTTACATGAAATTGTATCAAATCCTCAGAATCTACAATTTTTCTTTCCTGCCACTCAAACACAGCATGAAACGGATTGCCTTTTGGTTCATTATTTCATGAAGGAACCTCTAGGTGTATGGGCCATTGTAGATAAAGAGTTAGATAAGATGATTGGCGTTGTTCGTTTTGAAAAGATTGATGTCCAGAAACGGACTGCAGAGCTTGGCTATTTTTTGAATGCCTCATACTGGGGGAGAGGTCTAATGACTGAGGCGGTTACCTGTCTGTCAGATTTGGCTTTGACAGCTATGGGAATGGACCGTATTATTCTTATTGCCCATTTGGAAAATAAGGCATCGATTCGTGTAGCGGAAAAATCTGGCTTTAAGCTTGTGTCCCGCTTTAAGGGAGCAGACCGATACACTCGTACCATGCGTGATTATCTCCGCTTTGAGAAGGAGGAGAACTGTGAGTAAACATCAAGAAATTCTAGATTATCTTGAGGCCTTGCCAATCGGTAAGCGTGTTAGTGTGCGTAGTATTTCGAATCACTTACAGGTTTCTGATGGAACTGCCTATCGAGCCATTAAAGAAGCTGAAAATCGAGGGCTGGTTGAGACTCGTCCTCGGAGTGGGACGGTTCGAATTGAAAAGAAAGTCCAAGTTCGCCTTGACAGGCTGACCTTTGCGGAGATTGCAGAGATTACAGAGTCTGAGGTTATCTCTGGTCATGAAGGTCTGGAACGTGTCTTCAGTAAGTTCTATATTGGAGCCATGACTATTGAGAATATCACCCGTTATTTAACCAAGGGAGACCTTCTTATTGTTGGGGACCGTGAGGATATTCAATTGCTTGCCCTAGAACACAATAATGCTATTCTAGTGACGGGGGGCTTTCAGGTTTCCAATAGGGTAAAAGAGCTTTCTCGTTTGAAGCAATTTCCAGTTATGGTAACAACTTACGATACCTTTACCGTGGCAACCATGATTAACCAGGCACTTTCGAATGTCCGCATCAAAACAGACATCAAGACTGTAGCTCAAGTCTATACCAGACGAGAAGACTACAACTACATGACTCCAGAAATGACGGTCAGGGATTTTCAGAATTTGGTTAAACGGACCAATTTGGTACGTTTTCCAATTTTATCTGAGTCTGAAAAAGTGATTGGGATTGTGACCATGCGGGATGTGTCTAATCAGCAACCGACGACCATGCTTAAGGCAATCATGACAAAGCCGACGGTGACACGACTTGAGACTAGTTTGGCAACTGTTGCCCAAAAGATGATTTTTGAAGACTTTGATATCATTCCTGTTGTGGACGAAGAAAAACATTATCTAGGTGTTATCACTCGTCGTCAGGTTTTGGAAGAACTTCAGGACAATAATCGTGGCAACTTGCACACCTTTAGTGATCAAATGATAGCTAACCTAAATCAGGACAAGCATGCTTTCAGCTTTGAGGTAGAGCCCACTATGATTGACAATTCTGGGAACCTCACTCAGGGTGTTCTTGCAGAGATGGTTAAAGAGGTTGTCTATCGTATCATGGAAAAGCAGGAGCAAAATGGTCTTGTGATTGAAGAGATGATGTTTTACTTTCTTCAGGCAGCTCAGATCGATGACAAGGTGACGATTACACCAAGTATTATCGCTGAGACCAGACGTAGAGCGCATCTGGACCTTATGGTTACTCACGGAAATCATACCGTCTGCAAATCAGTCGTTGTGGTTAAGAAAACTTAGGAACGAATAAAAAATAAAAGATATAAAGAAAACGGAGAAAACAATGATTACATTAAAATCAGCACGTGAAATTGAAGCGATGGATAGGGCAGGGGATTTTCTTGCTAGCATTCACATTGGTCTACGTGACCTCTTGAAACCAGGAGTAGACATGTGGGAAGTAGAAGAGTATGTGCGTCGTCGTTGTAAAGAAGAAAATGTTCTTCCCCTTCAGATTGGAGTTGAGGGAAGCATTATGGATTACCCTTATGCGACATGCTGTGGCCTTAATGACGAAGTGGCACATGCCTTTCCACGTCACTATATTTTGAAAGATGGTGACCTCTTGAAAGTTGATATGGTCTTGTCAGAACCTATTGATAAGTCAGTCCTTGATGTGTCAAAATTGGACTTTGACAATGTTGCTCAGGTTAAAAAATACACGGAATCATATTCTGGCGGTTTGGCTGACTCATGTTGGGCTTATGCGATTGGAACGCCATCTGACGAAGTGAAAAAACTTATGGAAGTAACACGTGAGGCTATGTACCTTGGTATTGAACAAGCGGTTGTCGGTAACCGTATCGGTGATATCGGGGCAGCTATCCAAGAATACGCTGAAAGTCGTGGTTACGGTGTTGTTCGTGATTTGGTTGGACACGGAGTTGGGCCAACAATGCACGAAGAACCAATGGTGCCAAACTATGGGGTGGCTGGACGAGGTCTCCGTCTCAAAGAAGGAATGGTTTTGACTATCGAGCCAATGATTAACACTGGTACTTGGGAAATTGATACGGACCTTGAAACGGGTTGGGCTCACAAAACTCTTGACGGTGGACTTTCTTGTCAATATGAACACCAATTTGTTATTACTAAGGATGGTCCAGTAATTTTGACTTCTCAAGGCGAAGAAAGAACTTACTAATATGAAACGACAAGGCTTAATGGCCCGTCTCTTGGATAAACTCCAGTGGCGCCCTTTGCAGGTTTATCTTAGGCATTATCGTAGTGCAGAGATAGACATTTCAACTATCGCAGTGGCTTACTATCTCATTTTGACGGTTTTTCCGCTCATTGTCATTGCGGCCAATGTCTTTCCCTATCTGAATATTGATACGACAGATCTCTTGAAGTTTATGAATGAGCATCTTCCTAAGCAGTTTTATGCACCTGCAGCCAACGTTGTTCAGGATATCTTCTCGACACCTTCTGGACAGTTGTTGGGAGTTGCCTCTTTGACGGGATTCTGGACTATGATTAAGTCCTTGTCTTCACTTCAAAAGGCGATTAACAAGGTATATGGTGCCTCAGAACATCGTGATGTCTTTATTAGTCACATTATCGGTGGTTTCATGAGTCTGGTTATTTTGTTCCTGCTCACCTTTGCACTAATGCTGTCCACAATTATTCAGTCGGTCCTTCGAGTTATCAATCAGACCTATCCTATTGGTTCCAAGATGACCCAGCTTATTCTAAATAGTATTCAACCTCTGAGTATTGCAGTTGTCTTCCTGGGAATGATGGTGCTTTATTTCGTGCTTCCAAATGTGAAGATTCGAAAAATCCGTTACGTTATGCCAGGGACTATCTTTACGACTTTAGTGATTGGTTATTTAAGTAACTTGTTTGGAACCTACGTGATTCGTACCTTGAGTCGATTAGTTGACATCAAGTTATTTGGATCCATTATGATTTTCGTCTTCATGCTTTGGTTCATCTTTTTGGCCAGGATTTTGATTTTGGGCGCCGTCTTTAATGCGACCTATCAAGAACTTAGACAAGGTGAACTAAAAAGTAGAAGAGGAGATGTGATTACTATTATTCAGAGCTTTTCTGGAGATGGTAGTGACAGCAAAAAACACAAAAAACATGAGGATGATTCCTAGATGATAAAAAGAGCTTGGTGAGATCCAGGCTCTTTTGACGGGATTATTGATTTTTCGTAACTAATAAAAAACATTGATTATGGAGGAAAAATGAAAAAACAAACTGTTCGTGATTTAACACATATTGCTATTGTGGCAGCCCTTTATGTGGTCTTGACTGTCGTGCCACCCTTTAACTTAATTTCCTACGGTCCCTACCAGTTCCGAATTGCAGAAATGTTCAATCTTTTAGGATTTTATAATCGCAAGTATATCATTGCCGTTACTTTGGGCTGTGTGATTGCTAATTTCTTTAGCTTTAACATGATTGATGTGGTTGTTGGAAGCCTATCAACATTGGTCTTTGTTGGTTCAGGCGTTTATTTCTTTGATCGTTTTAAAAACCAAGACATTTTGGGTGGCCTTTTTGACAAGGCTCATGTTTTCTTTGCCTTTTACTTCTCATTCTTCATGGTGACGATTGCGGCTGAGTTGACCCTAGTTACTCAAGCACCATTTTGGGCAACTTGGTTCACTGTTGCTATGGGAGAATTGGCTTCACTTTTGGTTGGTGCAATTCTTATTAAGAAATTGGCCAAAGTCATTGATTTTGTTTCCTAAATTAACGTCTGTAAAGGCGTTTTTTTCTGCTTTTATGTTAAAATGTTCCTATGGAAAAACGAATGAAAGAGCTGGTTGCTAAACTTAACCAGTATGCAAAAGAGTATTATACGGAAGATAATCCATCGGTGTCAGATGCAGACTATGATAAGCTCTATCGAGAGCTAGTAGCTTTGGAGGCTGAGCACCCTGAATATGTTCAAGCAGATAGTCCTACGCATCGTGTGGGAGGTCTGGTTCTTGATGGTTTTGAAAAATATCAACATGAGTATCCGCTTTATAGTTTGCAGGATGCTTTTTCACGAGAAGAACTGGATGCCTTTGATCAGAGAGTGAAGGCCGAATTTCCTAATGCTGATTATATGGCTGAACTTAAAATTGATGGTCTCTCTATCTCGCTGACCTATGTGGATGGTGTTCTCCAGGTAGGTGCTACACGTGGTGATGGTTCTATCGGTGAAAATATCACTGAAAATGTCAAGCGTATCTCAGATATTCCTCTCAAGTTGGACCAGCCGCTTAATATTACCGTTCGTGGAGAGTGCTACCTGCCACGGGCTGAGTTTGAACGCATCAACATCCAGCGTCAGGAGAATGGTGAAGCCGAATTTGCCAATCCACGTAATGCAGCAGCCGGAACCCTTCGTCAGTTGGATACTAAAGTGGTTGCAGAGCGTCGTTTAGCGACTTTCCTTTATCAGGAAGCGAGTCCAACGGAGCGTCTCACACAAAATGATGTCTTGAATGAAGTGGCAGAACTAGGTTTCTCTGTTAATCCACGACGTATTGTCACATCATCGATGGATGAGATTTGGGACTTTATTCAAGCTGTTGGACAGGATCGCGATGACTTGGCTTATGATATTGATGGTGTTGTTATCAAAGTCAATAGTTTGGCTATGCAAGAAGAGCTAGGTTTTACAGTTAAGGCACCACGTTGGGCCATTGCTTATAAATTCCCTGCTGAGGAAAAGGAAGCAGAACTTCTCTCAGTGGACTGGCAGGTAGGTCGTACGGGTGTAGTAACGCCGACTGCTAATTTAACTCCAGTGCAATTAGCAGGGACAACGGTTAGTCGTGCTACTCTTCATAATGTGGATTATATTGCTGAAAAAGACATTCGTATCGGGGATACCGTTATTGTCTACAAAGCTGGTGATATTATCCCTGCAGTACTTCGTGTAGTAGAAAGCAAGCGTACAACGCAAGAACCGATGGAAGTACCGACGCAATGTCCATCTTGTGGCAGTGGTCTCTTACATTTTGAAGATGAAGTTGCCCTACGTTGTATTAATCCTTCTTGTCCTGCTCAGATTAAGGAAGGCCTCATCCATTTTGCCTCTCGTGATGCCATGAACATCGCAGGTATGGGACCTTCAGTGGTTGAAAAGCTCTTTAAAGCTGAATTGGTTAAAGATGTAGCTGATATCTATGGCTTGAACAGTCAGGATTTTCTCCATTTGGAAGGTTTCAAGGAAAAGTCTGCTGAGAAACTTTATGCAGCCATTCAAGCCTCAAAAGAAAATTCTGCAGAGAAATTGCTCTATGGTTTGGGTATTCGTCATGTCGGTGCCAAAGTTAGTAAGCAGTTGCTAGAAGCATTTGGAAGTATACAAGAGTTAGCAAGCGCAGATGTCGAGGCAATTGCTGCTGTAGATGGTTTAGGAGAGGTTATTGCCAAGTCCATCCAGCGTTATTTTGCCAAGGAAGAAGCTCAGGTTCTTCTTAAAGAACTGGAAACCTATGGGGTTAATTTGTCCTACCTTGGGCAAAAGGTAGCAGATGATGCCATCCTATCTGGAAAGACAGTTGTTTTGACAGGAAAATTGGAGCATCTTAAACGTAGTGAAGCAAAGGCAAAACTTGAAGCTCTGGGTGCTAAGGTGACAGGTTCTGTCTCTAAGAAAACAGATTTAGTAGTTGCTGGTAGTGATGCCGGAAGTAAGTTGGAAAAAGCACAAAGCCTAGGAATTGAAGTAAAAGATGAGGCTTGGTTGCTGGATTTATAGGAGTTCAATATGAAACAAAAACGTGCCCGCTTAATTTATAATCCAACATCTGGACAAGAAATTATGAAAAAAAATGTTGCCGAGGTCTTGGATATTCTGGAAGGCGCTGGCTTTGAAGCATCAGCCTTTCAAACAACACCAGATGAGAACTCAGCAAAAAATGAGGCCACTCGTGCGGCTAAAGCAGGCTTTGACTTAGTCATTGCTGCAGGTGGCGATGGAACAATCAATGAGGTTGTTTCTGGGATTGCCCCACTCAAAAATCGCCCACAAATGGCGGTTATTCCAACGGGGACAACAAATGACTTTGCACGCGCTTTAAAGATTCCAAGAGGAAATCCTGTTGAAGCAGCCAAGGTTATTGCTAAAAATCAAACCCTTCTGATGGATATTGGCCGTGCCTATGATGACAAATACTTCATCAATATTGCGGCTGCTGGTTCCTTTACGGAACTAACCTATAGTGTACCTAGTCGCTTAAAGACAGTACTTGGTTATTTGGCCTACCTTGTTAAGGGGGCAGAGTTGTTGCCACAGGTAAAGAAGGTTCCTGTTCGTATTACGCATGATGAGGGTGTTTTTGAAGGTGGTCTTTCCATGATTTTCGTTGCCTTGACCAATTCAGTTGGTGGCTTTGAAACGATTGCCCCAGATGCTAAACTGGATGATGGTAAATTTACTCTAATCATGGTTAAGACTGCTAACCTCTTTGAATTGGTTGACCTCATTCGTCAAATTCTCCAAGGTGGTAAACACATCTATGACAAGAGAATTTCCTATATCAAAACGAGCTCGCTGTATATTGAGCCTTTAAGTGATGATCGTATGATGATTAACCTCGATGGCGAATACGGTGGTGATGCACCAATTCATCTCCAAAATCTGAAGAATCATATTGAATTTTATGCAAATATTGATGAGATTTCTGATGATGCCATCACTCTTCCAGATACAGACGAATTAGCTCTTGAAGCCATCGCACAAAAATTCAGTACAGAAGCTGAAAAAATTGAGAATGACTAATGTTAAACCTTTAAGCAACCTAAGATAGGTTGCTTTTTAAGTATATTTGTAGAAAATGACGCTTTCATTTGTTACAATAGAAAAAACTGGGAAATTGTTATATAGAATATTTAGAGGAGTAGAGGTTTAATAAAGAGAATGAACATTATTTAAGTGATGATCATCTAAAGAATGGTGATCAGGCTTTCGAGTCGGCTTTTCGTAATAAAGGGCCAGAGTTTGAATCTGCTTTTCAGGAGGAAAAAGCTGAGAAGCGACATTTCTTTTTGACCCTTGCTTTGCCATTGATACTCTTAGGTGTGAGCTAGGGCTCGGTCTTGTTATCCTGGGAGTATAAGCCGATAATTGTGTATCTGGCTGTAATTGTGGCATGTTTTGTCCTTGCTATCATTCTCTTTAGAATGGGACAGAAGCTAGGTAGATTTCTCTTCACCGCAATCGTGGTTGGCTTGATTGGACTATCCTTCTTTGCCACTTTAGGTGGTTCTGTCTATCGAGGGGCTATGAAAAAATACAGGTTGATTCAGCAGGTGTCTCAGTCAGATCTTGATGAAGATAAACCAGATAGCGATGATCCCAAAGATTACGAAGATGAGTCTGCAATTTATAACTGGACGGAAGAAGATTTTGAAAATCTGAAACCCAAGGCTGATACCTTACGTTCGATTATTAAAAGTCATGGTAAGGGGAATTATGTCGAGATGGAGTCTAGTGGTCTCAAGGTGAGATATGACCGTGGAGATGGCAATGAGTATATTAATCTCTCTTTTGTGAAGGACGAAAAGGGACGCTTTGTCTATGATGGCGGAACAGCGACTTATCCAGTTGATGGCGTTACGGTAGTTGATAATTATAGTAGTGACTGGACAATAGAACAGCTTAACCGGTTACGCACTAAAGACCAAGACTATCTTGGTCCAGCAACAGCCTTGTCTGAGGTGGTGAGGGAACACCCTCAGGCGGACAGTGCTCAGAGGCGCATAGCGTGCACTCTTCAGGAGCTATGCATAAGACAGTTGATCTTGATTATACTGACCAGAATAGCTCTATTGAGAGAGCACAATTGTTAAGACTATCTTTTGAGTATAACGAAAAGAAAAAGGACTATTATTTGAGCTATAATTCTGTGGCTCGTCGCTACTGGGGATGACTATCTATGATAATGAATAACTAGACAGCAATTTTTTTAGTAATAAGAGATTCAATTATAAAGGGGGATTTTATAATGACAGCATCAAAAACCAAACGTCTCTTGTATTTTATGTCCGAATTGGAAAAGGGAAATGACATTTCAAAAACGGACTACCTTGCTCGCTTTGGCATAAGTGAGCGTACTCTTAAAGAGGATGTGAGTGAGCTCAAGGATAATTTGACTGAGCTCCGTCCTAATATGAAAGTGAAGTATTCTAGAAAATATGGTTCCTACCATGCTGAGTATGAACAAGGTTATGGTAACCTTAAATACAATCAGGCAGTTATCCTATCTAAGATTCTTTTAGAGAGTCGTGCCCTTCGAAAGGATGAAGTAGCAGAGATAATCAACATCTTTGTTGAGAGGGCTGTAGACGACAAAGAGCGCAGACGTATCAAGCGATTGACTGAGCTAGAACTAGATAGTTATCAAGAACTTAAGATTTATCAGGAACAAGATAAGTCACTCTTACCAGCTATTTCAGCCATTTTCGATGCTATTGTGGACCAACGTCCATTGTCATTTAGCTACCGTAAGCCAGGTGAAAAAGTGGAGGAGTATAAGGTCTTTCCAATTTCAGTCATTTTTGACAACCACTATTTCTACTGTATTTCTTACAAATTGGATGAGAACTTTACTTGTGATTACAAGTTCTCTGAAATATGTTATTTCCGTGTCGATCGTTTTCAGACCATTCATAAATCTGAAAATGACGTCGCCTTCACGCTTAGTCCAGAACAAGAAGCCCGTCTCATTACAGATGAGCAGGTGCGTTACCAAGCTTTCTCAATGCTTTCTGGTAACGAATGGGCTCGAATTACCTTTGAGTATAAAGGTCTCTACCGTGATGTCTTGGAGTCTGATATTCCAAAACTGAAATTGCTAGAGGAAAGCACTAGTGAAGGTGTTGATCAGGTCCGTTATGAGATTGAAACCTTTAGTTTATTAGGCTTTCAAAAGTATATTCAACGCTTTGATGGAGATTTTGTTTTCCTTAAGATTGAAGCAATGGATAATTAATGAAAAAGGCATTCGTTTATCCGAATGTCTTTTCAAATCTGACAAAAATAGTATAATTGTGTTAAAATAGGAATACGGAAGCGTTATCATTTCCAAAAGGAGGGAAAATATGAAAGAAAAGAAAAAAGAAATGCAAAGACAAGTCTTGACTCTTTTAGGAATCTTGATTTTTGCTTTTGTCAATGTGTTTATCTTTGATAATAAGATGGGCGCTGGTTTTTCTGCCTTCTCAACTATCACCCTGATGAGTATTGGACTCTTATCTAAGCGCACCAGTCTGCGAGTTTTGGCCATTATTTCCTATCTCATCAATGTGGTAGCAGCCGTTTTTGGCTTCAACTACGTTGGTTTTCTAACAGCAGTTCAAGCCATTGAACTTATCTTCGTTATCTGGTATCTTTACCCACGTGACACGTTTTTGAGGCGAGATACAACTGATAAATACACTTACCGCTATCGTTGGATTCATTTGCTCTTAACGGTTTTAATCTCAATTGGAGGTTATATCGTTTTTACAGTTGTTTCTAGTATTTGGAATGGTTCCTTCCTAGAATACGGTGGGAACACAGCTCTCATCTTTGCCATGCAATATTTACTCTTTTTGAGTATTACCAAGTCAAGGGAAGATGAACCGACCAAGGTTGCTCATTTGTTCCAAAAGGAACGCCGTACTAAGGAAATGAAAGCAGCAATAGAGGCTGAACGCCAAGCCAAAGAAAGAGCACTTGCACAAGCTTTCGAGGTACCTTTAAAGGCACCTAGTCAAACGGCTGCAAAATTTGGTAACAACATGATCAAATTTGCATCTGTCTGGCTTTTGGTGATGGATATGTCCATCTTGGCTTATTTCTTCCGTCCAAATGATGTTGGCTTCGGCTTTGGTGCCTTCTTTGTACTCTTGACCATTGTCTTGTCCTTGATTTTCAAATCTGAGGAAGACAAGGAGGACGTTTTCTCTATCATCTATCATAAGGTCCGTCCTATTCAACCTATTTTCTTCATTTTACTTTTGATTGCCCATGCGCATAAGTTCAGCTACGGGGCTGCTTACGCTCTCTTATTCTCAGCTGCTTATTTCTTCTGGGCTATCAATAAAATAAATATGAAGACCCTCTTGACCTTTACAGTCATCATTTATTTCTTCCCAGTCTTTGGTTATCTCTCTAACCCATACCGTCTGGGTGCTGAAAATCTTAAGATGGTAGGTGAACTGGTGACAGATCGTGAGAAGTCTAATACCTTCTATCTCGGTCATTATTGGTCACTTCTAGGTCTACAGAGTGATGGTGAATATGAAGGAGTCCCTACTTCTTGGCAGGCTGCTAAGTTCGCTGACATTCAGACATTCTCTGATGACAGTGATATTACTTCAGGTGTTATCCAAGTGAATAGTCACAATGATTATGATTATGATTTACATTTAAGAAATAACAAGGGCACCATTGAAGTCACAACTGGCTCTGGAAAAGATAAGAAAGAATACCAGTTCACTGACTTTGCCAGAACTTATTATCGATATGAAAAATTGAAAAAAACGGATAACCAAAAGCGTTATAAAGATTTTTACAAGGTAGGTACTGTTTCGACTGAGTTGGGAACTTATAATCTTTACCTCGAAATGAATCAAGATTGGGTTGATGAGTATCAAAAAGATCCTACTAATGTTGACTACCGTTTGCTTATCTCTGGTGACAAATTGACACCAAGAGAAGCTTACGAAAAAGCTTTTGATTACTAAAAAAATATCTCTGCACATTGCAGAGATATTTTTGTTTGTCAGTCTTTATATCCTCGTTTGGCCAACTCTCGTACAAAGACAGCTCCCAAGATTGACGGTACTAATTGTCCTAGGAGGAGATTAATAACGAGAGCAAAATAAGGAAGTTTGAGTAAGGCGCTAAGCCAGATTGGTACCACTAAGGCAGGAACGAGTAGGATTGGAAGGATGATGAACCAGCTAGATAACTTAGCTTTACGGATGAGGTAGATGCTACCAGTTGTTAAAAAGCTAGCACAGAAACCACCAACCACGTCAATCAATCCCAAACCTCCAAAAGAGTTTACGATGGCATTAGCCAGACTAATTGGAAATACTAGAAATGGGAAGATGTAGGTTAATCCATATAAAGCGGTGGCCAGACGCATCTGAACCGCACCAAAGGAAATGGCTTGAGACACAAAGAGGATAGCGATGTAAAGAGCCATCATAATAGCTGACAGAACGAGCTTTTGAGTGGTATTAAGTTTGGTTTTCATAATTTCTCCTTAATTGGGCATAGTAAAAGAGTAGCAGTTCTACTCTTTTTGTGATTTAGGTCTAGAGTTATTTTATAAGTCAATCTCTAAGACAATAGGTGTGTGGTCTTGGCGATCACCAGAGTCAATCATGTCTGATTTTGTGACCTTATCGGCAATACGATTTGAAGTCAACCAGTAGTCGATTCTCCAGCCTGTATTGTTGATTTTAGATGTTTTACTACGTTGGGCCCACCATGTGTAGGCTCCTGTAACGTCGCCATTGAGGTGACGGTAGGTATCTGTGAAACCTTTGGCAAGGAGGTTAGTGAAGCCAGCACGCTCTTCATCTGTAAAACCAGGTGAACGACGATTACTTGAAGGGTTAGCCAAGTCGATTTCCTTGTGGGCAACATTATAGTCACCAGTCGCAAGAACGGGTTTCTGAGCGTCCAATTCAGCTAGATAATCCGCATATTTTTCATCCCAGATTTGACGTTCAAGCAGACGTTTAAGGCCATCACCAGCATTTGGTGTGTAGACCTGTGTCACAAAGAAATTGTCAAATTCAAGAGTGATGATGCGCCCTTCACAGTCCATGGTTGAAGGTGCTCCGATTTCAGGATAAGTAATGACTGGTGTCAATTCTTTTTTATACAAGAACATGGTTCCAGCATAACCTTTACGGGCAGGTTCAACAGATGAACGCCAAGTATTGTCATAGTCAAGGAAGTAGTCTTCCAAGATTTGCAAATGCTTTTTAGTCGGTCCTTTAGCAGACAGTTTTGTCTCTTGAATAGCAATGATATCTGCATTTTCGGCGACTAAAGTGTCGATAACAGCACGTGATAATTGAGCGCGTGCAGAATCACTAGTGAGAGCGGCGTTTAGGGAATCAATATTCCAAGAAATTAATTTCATGTGTACAGTTTCCTTTTTTGAATCTTTCCTTTCTATTGTAGCAGAAAATAAGGTGTCAGGCGAGTTATGGGCTTGATAAGGGAAGCTAGGAGGAGTATACTTATCTTAGATTGAGAGGTACATATTAATGAAAAAGCAATCGTACATTTATTACTTGTTTTGGGGTCTCTTGTTGATACAAGTCTTTCTTACAATCATGATTTGGTGGTCACAGGGGCTAGTGCTTCCTCTTGTTATTTTTCCGGGGATGAGTTTCTTCTTCCTGCTTTATTTAAAGTACCTCTTAGGCTACAACCTTAATCAGTCTCCTTCAGAACCCTTATTTGTCCTCCGTAGGTATGGCCTTGGAACTAGTTTAAATCCCAAAAATCCCCTAGGCTATAAGATTAGTCTCCTACTAGTTGTGGGTGTTTTAGTTTTACTTTTCTGCCTAACCCTATTAGTTTTTCTTGGAAAATAGAGTCTTAGGTTTTTTTATTTGTAATTACTACTAATTAGTGGTAGTGTTGTTCTCATAAAAAATAAAAGAATCACTGGAGAAAAGATTTATGACGATTGAACTTGGCATTTCAACTTTTGGAGAAACAACCCTCCTATAATCGACTTGTTCGTCGTTATTTTGAAAATAAAGGATAATAGCTTGAAGGTAAACCTCAAGTTCTCCACACTATTGTCATCATCCCTGTTCTATGATAGGATGGAAGATAATTGATAAAGAGAAGAGGAAAATTATGCGAAAGCTATCAGAAGCAGAATGGATAAGTCGTTTTGAGCAAGTTCAAGGGCGTAAACCGAAACCTGATGAACTACAATTAGCCTATCAGTCTGGCCTTATTGGAATCTCGAAAAATTATAATTATATCTATATTCTTCTGGGGGCTTTAGTAGCGATCGTCGTTGGCATTGGCTTGACTCTAGTCTCTAGTTCAATGAAGAACGTCAAACAGACTAAGTCGTCTGCCACAGTGGCTAGCTCGATATTCTCATCGACAGATAAGGCTAGTGCCAAGCCAAGTACGTCATCGACCGAAAATACGAAGACAAGTGAATCTAGCAGTGCAAGTATTGATACACCTGACGCTAACCATGCTAAGGAAGCCTTTACTGAAAATCCACGTTGGACCAATGACAAAGCTAGTCGCCTTGCTAGTTTGATGGTTTCTTGGGGCAATCAGATGAATCAGCCTGGATACAAAGAAATTACCAATGAAGCTTCTTCCTTGCCTATCCGTTGGATGTCGGACCATAACCAGACTGTGGATGCTACTTATGCTGCAAATGGTAATAGTAATTCGGAGTATACCATTGTTTCGGTTTACGAGAGATGGGAAAATGTCTCTGTTCACCGTTATTTCTTTACCATTAAAAAAGATGGGACTCCCTTTGTTCTTTATTCACCAACTACCAATGGTGGTGTCTATTATGTCAAAGAAACGGAAAATGCTGACCTTAAATCAGGATATGCAGATATTGTAAACAATTAAAAACTAGGATTCCAGTTGGAATCCTAGTTTTTAATTTGAAGACAAGTCAAGTTGTAATCAGTTCTTTTACAATCATTCGCTCTTATTTAACCTTCTTAGCTAACATGGTCGCAAATTGAAGGGCGATGGGATTGCCATATTCATCCAAACGGTGAAGGTGACCAAGATTTTCGTTATACTTGACTAACTCCCAGTCTCTATAGTAGTTCTTCAACTCACCCTCTTCAAAAGTAAATGGGAAAGGCATGGTACAAGGGTGCTCCTCAGTGTCCATGGCACAAACAATTAGGTTGTAGCCACCGACAACAGTACGCTCTTGCATATTCTTGATAATAGCCGGAATTTGATCGGGATCAAGGAACATAAAGACGACTGTTGAGAGGATGAAATCAAAGGTCTCAGACTCAGGAAGAGCAGCAGCATTGATATCGTAGTAGCCAGCTCTAACATTGTAATTTTCCTCATCTGCAATCATTTGGATGCGTTGTGTAGCTTCGTTATTAACATCAACGGCTGTAACATCATGCCCAAGAGATGCCAAATAAAGAGCGTTACGGCCGTGACCACAGCCTAGGTCGAGGGTGCGACCAGGTTTGATATAGCCAGATTGGACTGCTTCAAGAACCTCGGAGTGAGCCTTAGTGTCATACTTTTTAGCCATGTAGTCCTCAGGTTTACAGTAAAAAGAAAGATAGCATTCCAAATCATCTGATGCAGCAGCGATGCGATGCCAAGCTTGTGGTTCAACAAAAGGAATCTCTGTCTCGGGGGTAAAAAGGTGCTCTGCAGTAACCTGTCCTTGTTCATCTAATTCGTAGAAGCGGAGAGATCCTGATAGAATGGTCAATTTAGCCCAAGTTCCTACCTTAGTATTGTGTTTTTGCGTCACCATTTCTGGAAGTGTTGTAGCTGTCCAGTTTGGTAAACGTTTGTAGCAAAGAAGTTGCTGATTTATAGTCATTTTATGAGTTCCTTTCAAACGGTATGACTCTATTATAGCAAAAGTATGGAAAAAGAAAAAAGGCCTAGCCGGGTGAGCTAGACGCTTTTCTTATGAGAGATCTGATAATCTAGGAATGGGGGAAAAGTGTTTGGGGAAGATAGGTATAAATGTTAAGAAGGGTTCCTAGACTATTTAAAAAATATTTGTGAGAACAATAAGTTTTAAATGGTAAAACACTTATCTATAACTCATTAGGTCTCTCTTTACATTATCTATTGTACCAAAAATATTGAGAGTTAACTTACAAAAAAATAAAATATGTAAGAAAAAATCATGAACAGTCATTTTCTGGTCTTGAATGGTAATTTTGTGAAAATTTTTCTGAGTGTTAACAAATCTACTAGGATAATATCGATGACTATGTGCTTTAACTACACTAAAAAACGCCTAGCTGCTGTTGCTAGACGTTCTTTATTAGGAGAGATCTGGAAATCTAGGAATGGGGGAAAAGTGTTTGGGGAAGATAGGTATAAATGTTAAGAAGGGTTCCTAGACTATTTTTATTCTGTTTATGAGAATAGTGAGTAAAAACTAACAAAGTAGAGTTTTCTAACTCATCCGGTCTCTCTTTACATTTTCTATTTTACCAAAAAAAATGAAGAAAACTTCACATAATATCAAAATGTGTAAGAAAAAATCATGAACAGTCATTTTCTGGTCTTGAATGGTCATCTCACTTGTATAAAAAAGCAGAACCTGATAGGTTTGCTTATATTTGTTGTGATGGTGTAAGAACTTAAATCTTGCTATAGAGTTTCTTAACATTGTTAATATCAACAGGTTGGATACTTGTCTTACCACCTTTAGGTTCCATTACAGAGGCAACGGCACTGTTGTGTTCAAGTCCAATTGAGTGTCCTAATTCGTGTTGCGCAGTGTTAAGGAGTTTCCCACCGTTCTTTTGGTAATAATTGTTTTGAACATGGAAGGTGTTCAAGTAAACAGTAGCATTACTATATTGCTTAGTTGGGAGGTAGTAAGTAGAGTAGGTAACTCCAAGAGGAGCTGCCACATTACCTTCATAACGTTCATCAGCAATGATGTTGGCTTTTTGTTTATCGTTAGTGAGCAAGAAATTGAAGGCACCAGTGTTATTCCAAGAAGTGATAGCCTGTTTGTAGGCATTCACGATTTCAGGATTTTTAGCATTGATGAAAACTGTCGCTTCCTTACTTGACCAGTGAGGAGTATCGTAATTCTCTTTTACGAGTTCGTTATTCTTTTGCCATACTTGAGCAACTCGGTCCACTGGTTTAGCAGGTTGGATAGGAGTGGCTTTAGGAGTTGTTGGTTTAGTGACAGTCGTTGTTGACTTCTTAGGTTGTGTCGTTGTAGAAGTCGCTGGTTTGTTTACAACAGTCGTTGGTTTCTTAGGTTGAACTGTAGGTGCAGTAGGTTTGTTAGCAACTGTGGCTGGTTTCTTAGGTTGAGTTGTAGATGTTGTAGGTTTGTTAGCAACTGTGGCTGGTTTTTTAGGTTGACTAACAGCAGGAGTTGATTGTTTAGGTTTTGGTGTAGCTGTTGTCGTTGGTTTTGTAGAAGGTGTTAATGGTTTTGGAATATAAGTAGATAGAATCTTATGAACATTACCATTATTAATTTCTGTTGAAACCCATGTGGCACCATCTTTTGACCAGGTTTGTGCTTGAGCGACAGTTTCGGTCTTTGGTTCAGACTGGTTTTCTACAGCCTTATGATTGCTATCTGTATTTGTCGGAATTCTAGTCTCATAGGTTTTGCTTCCAGTCTGGCTGTCGACAGTACTGCTAGCTGTTTGACTATTTTGTTTCAATTCCTCAAAAGTTGGAGTATTTGTGGGAGTTTGTTCATAGTCATTTTCATGTGTATGAAGATCATCCACAGAGGTATGTGATATAGTAGTCACAGTAGTAGGTGTTTCAGTAGAAACACCTGTTTGAGCGATGGTATTTGTAGTTGTACCTGTTTCAAGTTCGGAAAATGTCAGAGCTTGGTTAGGATCTGAAACATAGGTTTGATCCGCAGAGGCATGCTGAGGACTTCCTACAAGAAAAGCACTAATTATACCGACAGTTGCAAGGGTCAACAAGGTCCTTGTCTTAGTCCCTTGCGTTTTAAAAGAATGTAACATAACTTTCTCCTTTTTAATTTAAAACAAAAACAGTTCTCATGATAACACCTAAAAATGAACATAAAGTGACAATGAGATAACAATTGTTTTATAAATGAAATTAGGTGAGATAAAAAGACTTTATGCTGTAAAAAAAGGAATATTATCCAATTAATTATGATAAAATATTAGGTAGATATATTAAAGTATATTAGAGAGAAAGAGGGAAATAAGATGCTTTCTATTATCGTCCTTGAAGATGATGCCTTGCAGCGTCATCGTGTTGGTCGTTTATTGGACGAAGCAGTTGAGGAGTCGAAGGCCGTTGTTGATGGGATTACTTTTTATGAACAGGGTCAGGAATTGTTAGATGCTGATAGAGGTTCGGGTAAATCCATGGTTTATCTTTTGGATATTGACCTTAAAAATCAAACTAAGCAGGGACTAGATATTGGGCTTGAAATCCGTAAGGAAGACTTGAAAGCACAAATTGCCTTTGTTACAGCCTATTCAGAGTTTATGCCCTTGACCTTCCGTTATAAGATTCAAGCTCTAGACTTTGTCGATAAATCCATGGAAGATGTGGATCTTAAGAGAGCTTTGGTAGAACTTTTAGATTTTGCTTATTCACAGGTTGAGCAAGAAACCAAGGCACAGAGTCTAACTGTTAAAACGGATAAAAATGATGTTAATATTCCTTATGATGATATTTTATACATTGAGACAGCCCCTGTGCCACATAAGTTAATCGCTCATACCAAGTCAAACCTAGTGGAATTCTATGGGAAAATTGCAGAAGTAGCAAAATTGGATGATATTTTCTTCCAAACACACCGCTCTTTTGTTGTCAATGTGAATAATGTGACAAGTGTGGATCGTACAGCTAATATGGTCTTCTTTGAGGAAAACGAGTCATGCCTCCTATCGCGGACACGTAAAAAGGAACTTTTGGAACGTTTGAAAAATCGTTAGGTCTTAGATTTTCCCCTTCTTCTCTAATCATTATTGAAAGTTTTCTGAAATTCGATATAATTATTTAATTTTATCTCATCTATTATCAGGAATTGTGATAGAATAGTGTTATGGCTTTTTGCCGTATATTTAGAGATGACTAGAAGGAGGTGGCTAACCATTAAATGATGCTCAATTTGCAAATTGCATTAGAATATCTTTTGCATTTCATTGTCATACAGTGGATTTACGAAAGGACCAGCTTGGTCAAGGTACCACGTATAATCCTTCCTATTGCGTTCCTGGTTGAATGTATAGGGGGAATACTGGGGATGTCATATAATGTCGGTTTGTCCTTTATGACACCGTTCTACCTTCTTTTCTATGCCTATTTCTATGGCAAGGAGAGAACCACCAATATGTTGGCCTTTTATGCCTTCTATCCTCTAGTTCTCTATCTGTTGATTTTTAATGGTTATGCCTACTTCCTGATGCCAGGGTTCGGCATCACATCGGATTTTCTAAACAGAAGTTATCTTTATTTCATTTTCTTTGACCTTTTAATTATTCCAACATTTGTCGCTCTATCCAAGCTCCTTAACATTGATTTTAAATATTTGAGGGTCTTAGAGCGAGATCGTAAATTTGGTCGGATTATGTTTTTCACTAACTTTATCTTGATTAGCTATGTGATTTTGAACTATTCTGTCGTCGTGGCCTCGCGATTCTTTGCCTTGTACTATGCTGGACATGTGATAACCTTAGTGGGGTTTGTAGCTATTTTTTATGCTGTTTACAAGGTTAATAAATATGCAGATGAATTCTTTGAAAATGAGCGTAGAAAAGAGAATCGACGTCACTTGGATGATTTAGAGAAGTATTCTGAGCAGGTCGAAAGTCTTTACGAAACGCTACGCAGTTTCCGTCACGACTATACTAATGTTATGATTTCGCTTAATGAAGCCATCCAGATGAAAGACATCGATCAAATCAAGATGATTTATGATAGTGTCTTGAAAGATTCGGCATCAGATTTGAAGCAGCAAAAGTTTGATTTGGCAAAATTAACTCGTGTGACCAATATGCCACTTAAGAGTCTTTTATCATCTAAAGTGGCTGAGGCTTTTGATAAAGGTATTCAATGTCATGTGGAGGTTGAAGAGGGGGTCTTCTTCACAGATATGCGTCCACTCGACTTGATTACAATCATATCAATTCTTTGTGATAATGCTATTGAAGCTACTGTATTAGCAGATAAACCAAAATTATCTATTGCTATCTTTAAGATGGAAAATCAATCAGTTATTGTTGTTGAAAATTCAACTAAGGAAGCTTCTATTGATGTAGCGCCTTTGAAACAAAGAGGATTTTCAACGAAAGGAACAGGTCGTGGTTTGGGCTTAGCAAATATCGAGGAGATTCTCTTCAGATACGACAATGTCACGCTTGAAACAGAATCAGCACAACACCGTTTTGTTCAATTATTGTCTATTACACCAAAAGAAGATTAATGGGGACTTAATAAGAATTTTTAGAATTCTTGTTAATCCCTATTTTTATGTTAAAAAGTATGGTAAAATAGGGAAGTTAATCATGTGTTTTTTAATTCAGGGGGATTTATTATGTTGAAAGACGAATGGTTAGAGTACTTTGAGGCTGTTAATGGCCGAAAACCAAGACCAATCGACTTCAAAGAGGCCTTGGAACGAGGAGAGTTTGTTCTCTCTGAAGGTACAGAGGATAACCAAGTAGCTGATCAAGGTGAATCAGCAACTGACCAACAGTTTGAAGAAGGAACCGCAACCGCCAGAGCACTAGCTCAGTCTCAGAAAGATCGTGACAACGCGCAAGAAGTTATGGCAAATGCGGCCCAGGAAAAGAGAAGGGCCCTATCTCAAGAGACTGTTGTTCAAGTAAGAACCATTCAGTCGGGCCGTCAGGCTGAGGATATTCAAAAGGAAGAGGAACAGCGCAAACGCGTGGCAGAGGCTAAGGAACGTTTGGCAAGTTATGCGCCAACCCGTCCAGATGCAGGAAATCATTCTGTTAATACCTCGAGTGAACCTAATCAAGCTATTCCAGTTTTCAGTAACCAAGCACAGCATCTTGGATTATCTGAGGATTTGACAAAGTTTGATCGTAAGGAAGAAAAGGCAGCTAAGAAGATTGCTCGTCAAGCTGCTCGTGATAAGAAAAAAGCCGAAAAGCTAGCTGCCAAAGCTAAATCTAAGGAAGAACAGACAGTTGCCAAATTAGAAAAGAGATTGGAAAGTCAGGTTCGTCTTCTAGAAACGATTCAAAACGCTAATCAAAAGTCGCAAAAGGCCAAAAATTGGGGCAAAGGAGCCTTGATTTCTAGTCTTGTTGCTGTTGTTTTGATGTTGCTTGTCGGTGGTGTATACGGTTTTTGGCGTAATGCTTCGGGGAACATTGAGGGAACTTGGGAATTAAAATCGTCTAAGGTCTTGGACGAAAATTCTGGTAAGTTAACCAATGCTCTGAAAGAACATGAAGATAAAGATGAAATTTACGTCTCTTTCCTTAAAGTTGATCATTCTAATAATTTACAAACGCATTCTTACTTCTATAAAGAAGGTGAGGAGGATCAGCCAACTTTTACAGCTTCAGATTATTTGAAGGAATATCAAGTTGTTGATCAGTGGAATAAATCTATTACCTATACTAAAGAAGTTTCAGAATTTAAGCGTGAGTTGACTAAAGTTGTCTCGCAACTTTATCCAAATGCAGATAAGAATCTAGTAGATTACTATATTTCGGATAACGTAGATAACTACCGACTCTACCGTAAAGGAAAACGCACCAAGTCTTATACTGTAAATAAAGATACCTTGGTTGTTTCTACTTACAACGAGGATGGCAAATTGACCAGTCGTGATACTTATGAGAAAGTATCAAAAGCAGCGGCTAAGGGTTTAGAAGCTGAATATGCTGAAGCAAAGGTAGCTTATGAAAAAAATCATAAGACTACAACTAAGAAATAGTCGAAAAGGAAGTTAGAGTTTGACTCTAACTTTTTTTGTAGAAATCTTAAGTCTGTCAAGTTTTTTTCTTGACACATAAAAATGATATGGTATACTAGTTAAGGTCGAGGGGCGATAAGTGCCCTCACCATAATAAAAAACTAAAGAAAAGAGATATTAAAAATGGCAGTAAAAATCCGTTTGACTCGTATGGGTTCTAAGAAAAAACCTTTCTACCGTATTAACGTTGCAGATTCACGTGCTCCACGTGATGGACGTTTCATCGAAACAGTTGGTACTTACAACCCACTCGTTGAAGAAAACCAAGTAACACTTAAAGAAGAACGTGTTCTTGAGTGGTTGTCTAAAGGTGCACAACCTTCAGATACAGTTCGTAACATCCTTTCAAAAGAAGGCGTTATGAAGAAATTCCACGAATCAAAATTCTCAAAATAATTTTTTAGCCTATGGATACCATTGAAAATCTTATTATCGCTATCGTTAAACCTTTAATTGCTTCACCAGATCAGTTGACCATCAAAATTATTGACGGTCCTGAGTTTTTGGAGTACCATCTTGATCTTGCCCCAGCCGATATTGGGCGTGTTATCGGGAAAAAAGGACGTACTATTACGGCGATAAGAGCGATTGTCTATTCGGTACCTACTCAAGGTAAAAAAGTTCGTCTTGTTATTGACGAAAAAGAGAAGGCTTAAGAGGTGACCCTAGGGTTGCCTTTTTTGCATATTTTGGTTATAGATTAGAAGTCTTTGGTATAATAAGAACGTCAACTCATTAAGCTCAAGGAAAAACTAGGAATCTAGTTTAAAGGTCAGTTTAATGACTAAGTTGAAGCATTAGCCAAAAAAGGAGTAATTATGACTTATCAGGAAGCATTGGATTGGATTCATGGACAATTAAAATTTGGCATCAAGCCTGGCTTGGAGCGTATGGCCTGGATGCTTAAAGAATTGGGAAATCCACAAGATAATCTCAAGGCTGTGCATATCGTGGGAACAAACGGCAAAGGGTCTACAGTCAATGCCCTACAAACAATTTTTACCCAGGCAGGCTATGAAGTTGGAACCTTCACCTCGCCCTATATTATTGACTTCAAGGAACGAATCTCTCTTAATGGTCAGATGATTTCAGAAGAGGACTTACTTGACTTGGTTAGTCGTGTGAAGCCTGTGGTTGAACGTCTACCAAAAGAGACAGAGCATGAAAATGCGACAGAGTTTGAAATTATCACAGTTCTGATGTTCCTCTATTTTGGTCAGGTCCATCCTGTTGATATTGCATTCATTGAAGCTGGAATGGGCGGCCTTCATGATTCGACTAATCTAATTAAGCCTTTGGCAGTCCTTTGCCCTTCGATTGGTTTGGACCATCAGGCTATTTTGGGAAATACCCATGCTGAAATTTCAGCAGAAAAAGTTGGTGTTTTGAAGAATGGGGCTCCTTTTATTTATGCGACTGACCGTACTGATGTTAGAGATGTTTTCGAGAAGAAGGCGCGTGAAGAAGGGTCCAAGACCTATGAATTGGGGAGAAATTTCACAGCTGAAGGGTCTAGTCATTCCTTTGATTTCACCTATGGGGAGCAAAAGTTAGATGATATAGCCTTGGCCATGGCTGGTCAACATCAAGTAGCAAATGCTAGTTTAGCTATTATGGCTTCTTTATTGCTTCAAAAAGATTATCCTAAAGTAACTCCTAAACTCATAAAGGATGCACTAGCTCATGCCAATTGGCGAGGTCGAACAGAATTTTTAAGACCTAATCTCATGATTGATGGTGCTCATAATAATGAGAGTGTTAAAGTTTTGATTGACTTGCTGCAATCAGAACATGCAGATAAGGAGATTGAACTTCTCTTTGCGGCTATTGACACCAAGCCTATTGATGGTATGCTAGCTCAACTAAAATCGGTTGGTGACTTGACTGTAACGAGTTTTGACTATCCAAACAGTGTTAAATTAGATAAATACCCAGAAGTTTATAAGCAGGTACCAGATTTCAAAACATGGATTAAAGAACATGTAACGACTGACAATAAGAAACTTTATGTGATTACGGGATCTCTATACTTTATTTCTCAGGTCAGAAAATGGGTTTTAGAGCAGGCAAGTGATGTTTAAGACTTGAAAGATGACATTTAGGGGCGTATAATAACCCTCGTATGTTTTAAAAGCAAGGAGATCGCAATGTTTCAACATCTGAAAAACATTTTAATTGGTGAACCTTTAACTCATGATGATAGTGGTGATGAACACTTATTGTCCAAGATTCAGGCCTTGGCCATGTTGTCGAGTGATGCGCTCTCATCTATCGCCTATGGTCCAGAGCAAGTCGTCTTGGTTCTGACAGCTGTATCTAGTGCGGCTATTTGGTGGTCAATCCCTATTGGGCTTTTGGTTCTCGTCCTTTTGGCCAGCCTTACCATCTCTTATAGACAGGTTATCAAGGCCTATCCTCAAGGTGGTGGTGCCTATATGGTAACGACGGAAAATCTGTCTCCTAAGTTTGGCTTGATAGCTGGTGGCAGTCTTTTGGTCGATTACATGTTGACAGTTGCTGTTTCAGTGGCCTCAGGTGCAGATGCCATTACTTCAGCCCTTCCCTTCCTTCATCCTTTCAATCTTGAGATATCAATGATTTTGGTGCTTGTTTTGATGGTTATGAATCTTAGGGGAATGCGTGAATCGGCAAAATCTTTGATGATACCGGTTTATCTCTTCATTGTTTCGACGCTGTTCTTGTTGGGATTTGGTTTCTTTCAAATTTTAACTGGTCATATGCCTTACGCAGCCACAGCACATTTAGGACAACCCATTACAGGGGTGTCATTGATTCTTATTTTAAGGGCCTTTACTTCAGGTTCTGCCTCATTGACAGGGGTTGAAGCCATCTCTAATGCGGTGCCTTTCTTTCAAAAACCTAAGGCTAAAAATGCAGCATCAACCCTCTTTATCATGTCTAGCATTTTGGGGGCTATGTTTGCGGGAATCACCTTTCTCAACTGGTGGACAGGTATTACACCCCATGCAGGTGTGACTATCTTGTCACAAATGGCTAGAGAAATTCTTGGTCAATCATGGATTGGTAGTATTCTATTTTACATTTTCCAATTCTCTACTGCTATGATTCTTGCAGTGGCAGCTAACACAGGTTTTTCAGCCTTTCCGATGTTGTCCTTTAATATGGCGAAAAATAAATACATGCCTCACATGTATCTTGAAAAAGGTGCACGTATGGGATACTCTAATGGGATCTTGACACTTGCAATTGGTGCCATTACCCTTTTGTTTATTTTCCGAGGAAATACGGAACGGTTGATTCCGCTTTACACCATCGGTGTATTTATTCCATTTGCTCTTTCTCAAACGGGGATGGTCATCCATTGGATTCGTGAATACGGTAAGGGATTCTGGAAACACTCTTTAGCAAATATCTTAGGTGCCCTCATTTGTTATGCTATCGTTCTCATTCTCTTCCTTTTCCGTTTAGGAGATATCTGGCCATTCTTCCCGATTATTGCAATCTTGATGTGGATGTTCCTTAAGATTAAAAAACACTATAATGGTGTTGCTCAACAGTTGCGTATTGATGGAGCGGTAGAAGAACACCATTATCAAGGAAATATTGTTCTTATCCTTGTTGGGAATGTTACCAAGGCTAATATCGGAGCTATTTCCTATGCACGTTCTATTGGTGACAAGGTTATCGCCATGCATGTATCTACTAAGGATACAGAGAACAAGGACAAGGAAACTGAACAAGAGTTTAAAAAATATTTCCCTGAAATTGAGATGGTTCATATCCAATCACCATATAGCTCAATCACTCAGTCAACCATTCAGTATGTGGACGAGGTCGCCACTCAAGCTGAGAAGGATAATGCGACTCTGACAGTCATGATTCCTCAGTTTGTACCTAAAAAATCATGGCAAACCATGCTTCACAACCAAATGAGTTTACGATTGAAATATTATCTCAAATGGCGTGAGAATATTGTGGTTTCATCTTATTCTTACCACTTGAAAGACTAAAAAATATAAGCGAAGATATCCTCTATATGAAAGGTGGTCTTCGCTTTTTTTGAGATTTAGGTAGCTAGGAAATCTTATTTTTGCAAGAAAAATCCAGCAAAATAAGGTATAATAGATAGTATTATAACGTTGCAAGAGGAAATTATGGCAAATCAAGAAAAAGTAGAACAAGCAGTCTATCAACTATTGGAAGCTCTAGGTGAAAATCCTGAGCGTGAGGGACTTTTGGATACACCAAAACGTGTGGCTAAGATGTATGCTGAAATGTTTTCAGGTCTAAATGAAGATCCTAAGAATCAATTTACAGCTGTCTTTTCAGAAGTTCATGACGAAGTTGTCCTTGTCAAGGATATTCCTTTTTACTCTATGTGTGAGCACCATTTGGTTCCATTTTATGGTAAGGCCCATGTGGCTTATTTGCCAAGTGGAGACAAGGTGACAGGACTTTCCAAATTAGCGCGTGCGGTTGAAGTAGCTGCTCGTCGTCCGCAGTTGCAAGAACGTCTTACAGATCAAGTTGCTACAGCACTTGAAGAAGCTCTGAATCCTCGAGGAGTTTTTGTCATGGTTGAAGCAGAGCACATGTGCATGACTATGCGAGGCATTAAGAAACCAGGAAGTAAGACAATCACAACTGTCGCTAAGGGCCTTTATAAAGAAGACCGTGAAGAACGCAAGGAAATTCTTTCATTGATGCGTGATTTTTAGGAGTTAAGATGTTTATCGGTAAACATGAGATTGCAGGTAAGGCCTGTATTATGGGAATCTTGAATGTCACCCCTGATTCTTTCTCAGATGGTGGCGATTTTGACACAGTAGAGGATGCCTTGGCTCAGGTTGAGCGCATGATTGCCCAGGGGGCTGCTATTATCGATGTCGGTGGCGAATCTACAAGACCAGGGGCAGAATTTGTGACTGAGGAAGAAGAGGTTGCTCGTATCGTTCCAGTTATTCAGGCTATCAAGGCAAAATATGATGTGCTCATCAGTATTGATACCTATAAGACAGCCACTGCTAGAGCTGCTCTTGAAGCAGGTGCAGATATTCTAAATGACGTCTGGGCTGGACTTTATGATGGTCAGATGTTAGCTTTAGCAGCTGAAAAGAATGTGCCGATTATCCTTATGCATAATCAAAAAGAAGAAGTATACAATGATGTCACAGAAGATGTCTGTACATTCCTCAGTCAACGTGCTCAGGCCGCGTTGGAAGCAGGTGTGGCCAAGGACAATATCTGGATTGATCCAGGCTTTGGATTTGCTAAAAATGTCCAACACAATATTGACCTGCTAAAAGGCTTGGACAAGGTCGTTTCCTTGGGCTATCCTGTTCTTTTTGGAATTTCTCGTAAGCGAGTTGTGGACTACCTACTAGGTGGGAATACTCAAGCTAAGGATCGCGACCAGGGGACAGCTGCCTTATCTGGCTATGCAGTTACCAAAGGATGTCAGATTGTCCGTGTACATAATGTTGACGTCAATCATGATATCGTTAAGACTATTTCAGGAATTTTATGATACTAAAAAAAAGCTCAACTGAGCTTTTTTTCTTAGTCTTGAATTGTCCAAACGCTGACAGATTTTTCAGAAACTGGGAAGTCTCCCCATCCGTCTTCGTCAATGGTTACAGTATCAGAGCAGTTTCCAAGAATGTCATAGAAGGCTTGTCCAGCCCAATCACTACCAATTTCCATAGACTTGCTGTTAGCAGCATCATTAGAAATCGTTACAGCTAATGGAGCCCCATCTTCGTTGCCAGAGCGTGTCCACCCGATACAGTTTGGATCATCAAAGTAGTCTGTTTGCTCACCGTAAGCTAGGTCTTTACGAGCGTAGAGCAAGGTATCTAGGCTCTCTTGGAAATTTTCTTGGGCAAATTCACCCTCAATACCATAGTAGTCACCATAAAAAAGGCAAGGAAGACCGTCTTCACGGAGAAGGATGAGAGCGTAAGCAGCTGGTTTAAACCATTCTTCAACAGTAGATTCTAGAGCTTGTCCGCGTTGAGTGTCGTGGTTGTCTACGAAGGTCACGGCATGTTCAGGATGATTTTTGACCAAGGAATGATCGAAAATTGTTGTTAAATCATAATCAGCGCCCGCTGTGCTAGCGTTGTGTAGATTGTTGTGGAGGGAAACATCGACAAGGTCAAAACGTTTTTCAATCTTTTCAAGATAGGTATTGTTATCCTCCTCGTTACCATTCCAAAATTCACCAAAGACATAGAAATCCTGACCTTGTTTTTCTTTGACATCGCGAATAAAATTACGCATAAAGAAAGAATCAATGTGCTTAACGGCATCCATTCGGAACCCTTGAACGCCTGTAGTTTCAACGAACCAGTCTGCCCATTCGTAAATATTTTCAATAACTTCAGGGTGTTTATAGTCTAGGTTGGCATACATAAGGTAGTCGAAGTTACCATTTTCGTTGTCAACCAAGTCGTTGTCTGCCCAGCCTTTGTTGTCACCTTGGATAAGATAGATACCACTTTTATTACGTTTGGCATCGAAGTCGGTTCCGTTAAAGTGGTACCAGTGCCATTCAAAATCGTTGTAGGCTTTATTTCGTCCGTCAAAGGTGAAATGTGTCCAGCCTTCGATTTCAAATGGTTCGCTGATCTCTTGGGTACGGTCTTCTGGGTCAACTTCGACCACTTCGAAGGTCTCAAGTTTATCTGCTGCCGCCTTGTGATTAAGCACAACGTCGGCCATAGGTACAATACCAACTTCTTTGAGTTGGTTGATAGCATTGAGATATTCTTCTTTGAGGCCGTATTTGGTGCGGACTGTTCCTTTTTGGTCGAATTCTCCAAGGTCAAAGAGGTCATAGACTCCGTAACCAACATCATTTTTGTTTGTAGCTTTAAAAGCGGGTGGCATCCAAACGTGGCTGATGCCTAGGTCTGCTAAATGTTGGGCATCTTCAGCCAAATTGTTCCAGTGTTGACCGTCACTTGGGAGATACCATTCAAAATATTGCATTGCGGTTTGATTTGTCATAGTTTTTTTCCTTATTAGTTGAGATAGTCTTGCTTATAATTCAGGAGTCTCTTTTTAGCTCCTGTGCCTATATTTTACCAAATCAGAAGATTTATGCAATCGATTGCATAAAGTGTAAATGCACTAACTTCAGATCTGTCTAAAATATCATACTAATTAGAGACCAACTTTTCAACTGTTTTGTGCTAGAATAAAGAAGAGTCTAGTGTCTTAAGGAGAAATTATGGATAAAATTATTTTAAATGGTTGCCGTTTTTATGGTTATCACGGGGCTTTTGCTGAGGAGCAGACCCTAGGGCAAATTTTTGTGGTTGATTTGGAATTGACTGTTGATCTAACTAAGGCTTCACAGAGTGACAATCTAGATGATACGGTTCACTATGGTTTGGTTTTCGAAGCCGTGCAAAAACAAGCGGAAGATAAAAAGTACATTTTGATTGAGCGTTTGGCGGGTGCGATTTGTGAGGATCTATTTGCCCAATTTACACCAATTCAATCTATTAAAGTTCGAATTACCAAGGAAAATCCACCAATTAATGGGCATTATAAGAGTGTTGGTATTGAATTGGAGCGTAGCCGATGACAAGAGTTTATTTGAGTTTGGGATCTAATATGGGTGATCGTCAGGACTATCTCCAAAAAGCTGTGGAGGCCTTGAATGACTTACCTGAGACAGAGGTTAAAGCAGTATCTTCCTATTATGAAACGGCTGCTTGGGGACTGACAGAGCAGGCTGATTTTTTGAACCTTGCCTTGCTCTTAGAGACTCAGTTGCCAGCTGAAACCTTACTAAGGTCATGTCAGCAGATTGAAAAAGACCTTGATCGCGTTCGTCATGAGCATTGGGGGCCTCGGACAGTAGATATTGATATTCTTCTATATGGGCAGGAAATCTGGGAGACTGAGCACCTTAAAGTGCCCCATCCTTATATGAGTCAGAGAGCTTTTGTTTTGGTTCCCTTGATAGAAATAGCAGATGATTTGGTTGACCCTAAAACTGGCCAAGCCTACAAAAAATATTTGAGTCAATTAAACACTAGTGATGTCCGTAAATTGGAAGTTATGGACTAGCTTTGCGTGAAATTCCTTGTCGTCAAGATGGGGATTTTTTGCTATAATTAATCTTGGCTTTTTGTCGTATTTTTCTTTTAATTTTTAGGAAAAATACTAACTCATTTTTAGGTAGTGATAGTAATATGGGGAAGTCTATCACGATACCTACAAAGAAATAAATGTATAGAAAAAGTATGGAAAATAACATGTTAGATGAACTTAAAGAAGATTTAGTGGGGATTGATATTCGTTTCGACGAACCCTTAAAACGTTATACATATACCAAGGTTGGTGGTCCAGCGGATTATTTGGCCTTTCCACGTAACCGCTATGAACTCTCTCGTATTGTCAAATTTGCTAATAAGCATGACATTCCTTGGATGGTGCTCGGTAATGCCAGTAATTTGATTGTCCGTGACGGTGGCATCAGAGGTTTTGTGATTATGTTTGACAGACTTAATGGTATTGCAGTTAATGGTTATCAAATTGAAGCTGAAGCGGGGGCTAATTTGATTGCGACAACCAAGGTGGCTCGTTTCCAAAGTTTGACTGGTTTTGAATTTGCAGCGGGGATTCCAGGTAGTGTTGGTGGTGCCGTCTATATGAATGCGGGTGCCTATGGTGGTGAGATTGCCCATATCTTGGTTTCTGCTCAGGTTCTTACAAAAGACGGTGATATTCGTACGATTGATGCAAGAGATATGCGTTTTGGTTATCGTCGTTCGGTGCTCCAAGAAACAGGTGAAGTGGTTATTTCAGCTAAATTTAACCTCAAACCAGGAGACTACGAGCAAATCAAGAATGAGATGAATCGTCTCAATCATTTGCGAGAGCTTAAACAACCTCTTGAATACCCTTCATGTGGTTCGGTCTTTAAACGCCCACCAGGTCACTTTGCAGGTCAGCTGATTATGGAAGCTAACCTCAGGGGACATCGTATCGGGGGTGTTGAGGTGTCAACTAAGCACGCTGGCTTCATGGTTAATGTCGATCAAGGAACAGCAAAAGACTATGAAGACCTTATTTCAGATGTTATCGCTAAGGTTAAGGAAAATTCAGGTGTTACACTAGAGCCTGAAGTACGTATCATTGGCGACGAATTAAACTAATAAAACCCTATCCCTATATTTGCTATCCATGGAGGATTTATGACAATTGACTAATCCGATTATTGCCTTTCGAAACGTCTCAAAAGTGTTTGAAGACAGTGGCACACAAGTTTTAAAAGACATCAACTTTGAATTAGAAGAAGGTAAGTTTTATACCCTACTTGGGGCTTCTGGTTCTGGTAAATCAACAATTTTGAACATCATTGCAGGTCTCTTAGATGCGACCAGTGGTGACGTCCTTTTGGATGGAAAGCGTATCAATGATATTCCTATCAATAAAAGGGATGTCCACACCGTTTTCCAATCTTATGCCCTCTTTCCACATATGAATGTCTTTGACAATGTGGCTTTTGCCCTTAAATTGAAAAAGGTGCCTAAAAAGGAAATCGAAGAGCGTGTAGAAGAAGCCTTAAAGATGGTTCAACTCAATGGTTATCAAAAACGCTCAATTCAAAAATTATCAGGTGGTCAACGTCAACGTGTTGCCATTGCCCGAGCAATTATTAACCAACCACGTGTGGTCCTTTTGGATGAGCCCTTGTCAGCACTGGATTTGAAACTACGTACTGAAATGCAATACGAGTTGCGCGAATTGCAGCAACGTCTAGGGATTACCTTTGTCTTTGTAACCCACGACCAAGAAGAAGCCTTGGCCATGTCGGATTGGATTTTTGTTATGAACGATGGTGAAATTGTTCAATCAGGAACTCCGGTTGATATCTATGACGAACCTATTAACCACTTCGTTGCAACCTTTATTGGAGAATCTAACATCCTACCAGGTGTTATGATTGAGGACTATTTGGTTGAGTTCAATGGGAAACGTTTTGAATCTGTTGATGGAGGAATGCGTCCTAACGAACCTGTCGAAGTGGTTATTCGTCCTGAAGATTTGCAGATTACACTTCCTGAGGAAGGCAAATTGCAAGTTCGCGTGGAAACTCAGCTCTTCCGTGGGGTCCACTATGAAATCATTGCCTATGACAATCTTGGCAATGAATGGATGATTCATTCAACCCGTAAGGCGATTGAGGGTGAGATTATCGGTCTTGATTTTACGCCTGAGGATATTCATATCATGCGTCTTAATGAGACAGAAGAAGAGTTCGATGCACGTATTGAAGAATATGTGGAAGTGGAAGAACATGAAGATGGCTTGATTAATGCCATTGAGGAGGAGCGCTATGAAGAAAACAGCTAGCCTCTTCTCGGTACCTTACCTCCTTTGGCTCCTACTCTTCGTGGTTGCTCCAGTGCTCATGCTACTCTATCAGTCTTTCTTTGATATCAGTGGCAACTTTACTTTGGATAATTATGGCACCTTCTTTTCCAGTTGGACTTACTTAAGGATGAGTTTTAACTCGGTTCTTTATGCAGCCATCATTACTCTGGTAACGCTTATTATCTCTTATCCGACGGCATATCTTTTAACCAGACTGAAGCATAAGCAACTTTGGTTGATGTTGGTCATTTTGCCAACCTGGGTCAATCTCCTTCTGAAAGCCTATGCTTTTATGGGGATTTTTGGTCAACAAGGCGGTATCAATGCCTTTCTCGGTTTCTTTGGGATTGCACCCATGCAAATCCTCTTTACGGATTTCTCCTTTATTTTCGTAGCTAGTTACATTGAAATTCCCTTTATGATTCTACCGATTTTCAATGCACTGGATGATTTGGATGAAAATATTGTGAATGCAAGTAAAGATTTGGGAGCCAATGATTGGCAGACCTTTACCAAGGTTATTTTTCCCTTATCGCTTAATGGGGTACGCTCTGGTGTCCAGTCGGTCTTCATTCCTAGTCTCAGCCTCTTTATGCTGACACGCTTGATTGGTGGTAACCGAGTTATCACCCTAGGGACAGCTATCGAACAGCATTTCCTCACGACACAAAACTGGGGAATGGGGGCAACCATTGGTGTTGTTCTTATTGCTGCTATGATTGCGACAATGTGGTTAACAAAGGAGAGACGTCAATGAAAAAATTTGCAAATCTCTATTTAGCTCTTGTCTTTGTTATCCTTTACCTGCCAATCTTTTATTTAATCGCCTATTCTTTCAATAGTGGTGGCGATATGAATAGTTTCACAGGTTTTACTCTGGATAACTATCAGAGCATGTTTTCAGATAGCCGACTTATGTTAATCCTGGCTCAAACCTTCTTTTTAGCTTTCCTTAGCGCTCTTCTGGCAACGATTATTGGTACCTTTGGGTCTATCTTTATCTACGAGAGTAAACAGAAGCAGCAGACTGGGATTTTATCTCTAAATAACGTGCTCATGGTTGCACCGGACGTTATGATTGGTGCAAGTTTCTTGATTCTCTTCACCTTGATTGGTTTCCAACTAGGTTTTGTATCTGTCTTATTGAGTCACATTGCCTTTTCAATCCCAATCGTGGTTCTCATGGTGTTGCCACGTCTCAAGGAAATGAATCGAGATATGGTGAATGCCGCTTATGACCTAGGTGCCACTCAATGGCAGATGTTACGTGAGGTTATGTTGCCATACTTGACACCTGGTATTATTGCTGGTTATTTCATGGCCTTTACCTATTCATTGGATGACTTTGCAGTAACCTTCTTTGTAACGGGGAATGGTTTTTCAACACTTGCTGTGGAAATTTACTCACGTGCACGTAAAGGGATTTCTCTGGAAATCAATGCCTTGTCTACCGTTGTTTTCCTATTCTCTATTCTTTTAGTGATAGGTTACTATGCGATTACCAAGGAGAAGGAGGAGCAGGATGCGTAGACTCTATCAATTTCTGGCAGGTATCTTAGCCATTATCTTCTTCCTTTGGGGTATCTCTGCCTACATGCAGAGTCGTACAGGAAATGTGTCGGACAAATTAGTTATCTATAACTGGGGTGATTATATTGCCCCAGACCTCCTGACCAAATTTACAAAAGAAACGGGCATCAAGGTTCAGTACGAAACCTTTGATTCCAATGAAGCCATGTATACCAAGATTAAGCAGGGCGGAACAACCTACGATATCGCTGTACCGTCAGACTATACCATTGATAAAATGGTTAAGGAAGACCTTTTGGTGAAGTTGGATAAATCTAAAATCAAAGGTTTTGACCAGATTGGTTCAAGCTTTAAAGGGCTTAGTTTTGACCCTCACAATGACTATTCCATCCCTTATTTCTGGGGAACTGTCGGTATTGTTTATAATTCAAAATTGGTGAAAAAAGCACCACAGCACTGGGATGATCTTTGGTCACCAGATTACAAAAACCAGATTATGCTAGTTGATGGTGCGCGTGAAGTCCTTGGTTTCTCACTCAATAGCCTGGGATATAGCTTGAATACGAAGAACATGACTGAATTACGTTTGGCTGAAACTAAACTTAATAGTCTAACACCAAATATCAAGGCTATTGTTGGTGACGAGATGAAGGGCTACATGGTTCAAGGTGATGCGGCCATTGGAGTAACCTTCTCAGGGGAAGCTAGTGAGATGCTTGATAAAAATGAGGACCTACGTTATGTTGTCCCATCTGAAGGCTCAAATCTTTGGTTTGATAATCTGGTGATTCCTAAGACTGTAAAGCATGAAAAAGAGGCTTATGCCTTTATCAACTTCATGCTTAAACCGGAAAATGCAGCCCAAAATGCTGAATATATCGGTTATGCCACACCTAACCAAGCAGCTAAAGCTTTGCTTCCAAAGAGTATTACTGATGATAAAGCCTTTTATCCATCAGAATCAACCATTAAAAACCTTGAAGTCTATAACAACTTAGGACAAAAATGGCTCGGAATCTATAACGATATTTACCTTCAAGTTAAAATGTATCGTAAGTAAGTCTTTTGAGATTTGAGTTTTGGATGCCATCTAGAATGATTCTTCAAACGATTTTATTTTCGAAAATACTAAGAGGCTGAAACGATTTCGTTTCAGCCTTTTTCTTATATCGAAAAGTCTCGCCTGTTGCGTACAACTCTCTCGATTAACAGGAGTTTCCAAGTTTTCAAGAGTGCTGACATATAAGCGATAAAGAAAGTGTCTCTTTTACACTATTTCGAACGAGCTATGCTATTTTTCTTGAAAAATTGTATCACTGTGCTATAATAAAGCAAAGAAAATTTTAATGTTTATTTTGGAGGACTTAACATGCAAGCAGCACTTCTCTTTTTACTGTTTTCATTCCTGATTATTTTGGGAATTCTCATCAGTATGCTTTACGTTGTACGTCAACAGTCAGTGGCTATCGTTGAACGTTTTGGGCGTTATCAAAAAATTGCAACGAGTGGGATTCATATGCGTTTACCATTTGGTATCGATAAAATTGCCGCTCGTATTCAATTACGTTTGCTTCAAAGTGAGATTGTGGTTGAGACTAAGACAAAGGACAATGTCTTTGTCATGATGAATGTGGCTACTCAATATCGTGTTAATGAGCAAAATGTTACAGATGCTTACTATAAACTCATGCGTCCAGAAGCTCAAATTAAATCATACATTGAGGATGCTCTCCGTTCATCAGTTCCTAAATTGACGCTCGATGAACTCTTTGAGAAGAAAGATGAAATTGCCCTTGAGGTTCAACACCAAGTGGCTGAAGAAATGACAACTTATGGTTATATCATTGTTAAGACCTTGATTACCAAAGTTGAACCAGATGCTGAAGTTAAACAGTCTATGAACGAAATCAATGCTGCTCAACGTAAGCGTGTCGCAGCTCAAGAATTGGCAGAAGCTGATAAGATTAAGATTGTCACAGCAGCTGAAGCTGAAGCTGAAAAAGATCGTCTTCACGGGGTTGGTATTGCCCAACAACGTAAGGCTATCGTTGATGGATTGGCTGAATCAATCGCAGAACTTAAAGAGGCCAATGTGGGTATGTCTGAAGAGCAGATTATGTCTATTCTTTTGACTAACCAATACTTAGATACGCTTAATACTTTTGCGGCTAAAGGCAATCAAACCTTATTCCTACCAAATAATCCAAACGGTGTGGATGATATTCGTACCCAAATTTTGTCAGCCTTAAAGACAGATAATAAAAATTAAGCACAAAAAGAAGCCAGATCTATACGATCTGACTTTTTTTGTTTTATTTTTCTAGGAATTGCGTCAAACGGATAACTTCAATCTTATAGCCATCTGGATCAGTGATAAAGTAGTACATTTTTGGTTTACCAGGAAGACCTGAGAGGTCTGTAACAGTGTAGCCAGCCTCTTTGTGAGCTTGGTGTGTAGCTTCTAGGTCATCAACACCAACGGCGATATGACCATATCCATCCCCGAGATCATAAGCTTCATGGTCGTAGTTATAGGTTAATTCCAACTCATAATCAGGATCATCTTCGAGTTGTAAATAGACAAGGGTGAACTTATATTCTGGAAAATCATTTCGACGAGCTTCTTTGAAACCAAGTGCCTCTTTATAAAATTTAAGTGAGGCTTCTAGGTCCTTGACACGGACACAAGTGTGTAGAAATTTAGTCATGTGAGATACTCCTTTTATCTAATTGTGTAAGTTTATGATAGCATTTTGGAACCGTTTTTTCTAGTTTTTGCTCTTTTGTGTTATAATGACGAAAAACAATCTGTGGAGGATGCTTATGACGATTTTAGCGATTGATTTTGGGGGAACACAGGTGAAGTCAGCACTTGTTTCGGAGCAGTTCGCCATTGAAAAGAATCTGCCGACGCAGTCATCCCCACAAACCTTGGAACAAGCTATTGACGTGATTGATCAGATAGTTACTTCAGTTAAAGTAGACTTATCAGGTTTAGCAATTAGTGTTCCAGGGACAGTTGATACTGAGGAAGGTGTGATTTATCATGGTGGCTTATTGAGGTTCTTCCACGGCTTTCGTATTAAAGAGGTCCTCGAAGCCAAGTACCATCTGCCTGTAATGGCTCTTAATGATGGTAAAGCAGCGGCCTTAGCAGAGCTAGCCACAGGTCATTTGCAAGGAGTGACCAATGGTGCAGCCCTTGTTTTGGGTTCAGGTCTAGGTGGTGGATTTATTATTAATGGTAAACTTTTTCAAGGAAGCCACTTTCAAGCGGGGGAGTTGACCTTTCTTTTACCAGTTCAAATGGAAAAAGTTGATCCTTCATTGATGCGAGGCATGACTTTGTCGGCTGTCGGTTTAATTACCGAGGTAAATGAAGTGCTAGGTAACTCAGATTTAAAGGATGGTTTAGCCGCATTTAAGGCCATAAATGCAGGAGATAAAACGGTCTATTCGCTTTTTGAAAGCTATTGCCGTAATCTAGCCATTACCATTTTGAATCTTCAAACCATCTTTGATGTGGAAACCTTTGTTATTGGAGGTGGTATTTCAGCTCAGCCGATACTTATCGAGGAGGTCAACCGCCAGTTTGATAAGGTTCACCATGAGATTGACTTTATCGGTAAAATTATTAAACGTCCCGAGATTGTTGCTTGTCATCATCATAATGGAGCTAATCTAATTGGGGCAGCCTATTTTCTTAAGCAAAAATAAACGGATACTAAAATCAATTACTGATAAGAATATACATAAAATACCTAACTTTTTTGAGGCGAGCGGTTAATCCCGTTCGTTTTTTACTGTTAACACTTTACAATATTCAGAAAATTCGCTATAATAGGACCATTAAAATTTTGGAGGTGTCTTTATGACAATTTATAATTTCTCAGCAGGACCTGCTACATTACCAAAACCAGTGCTTGAAAAAGCGCAGGCTGAATTGCTTAACTATCAAGATTCCGGTATGTCCGTGCTAGAAATGTCCCACCGTTCTCCAGAATTTGACAAGATCGTTAAAGATGCGGAAGCGACACTTCGTGAGCTCATGGCCATTCCTGATAACTATAAGGTTATTTTCTTGCAAGGTGGCGCTTCAACGCAATTTACAATGGTCCCACTTAACCTCGCTCAAGGTAAGAAAGCTTACTACCTTGTAGGTGGTTCATGGGGTAAAAAAGCTTATACAGAAGCTGTTAAACTTTCAAAAACCATTCCTTTCGAACCAATTCTTTTGGCCTCTTCAGAAGAAACTGTTTACGATCACATCCCAAGTTTTGACCCATCAACAATTGATCCAGAAGCTGCTTATGTTCACTTGACAACGAACAATACCATTGAAGGTACAGCTATCTACGATTTGCCTGATACTAACGGTGTGCCAATTGTAGCTGATATGTCTTCAAATATTTTGGCTGCTCGCTACAATGTTGAGGACTTTGCCCTTATCTACGCTGGAGCTCAAAAAAATATCGGACCAGCTGGTGTAACAGTAGTTATCGTTCGTGAGGACTTCCTAAATGACCAGCCACAATTGTCTGCCATGTTGGATTATCGTATTCAAGCTGAAGCAGGATCACTTTACAATACACCACCATGTTTCAACATCTATATTTCAAAACTCGTCTTTGACTGGGTTAAAAATGAAATTGGTGGCGTAGACAAGATGGCTGAAATTCAACGCGAAAAATCAGGACTTCTCTACGATTACATTGAGTCATCTGATTTCTACACAAACCCTGTCAAAGATGCCAAGGATCGTTCTGTCTGCAACATTCCATTCGTCACACCAAGTAAAGAGTTGGATGCTAAGTTTGTAGCAGAAGCAGATGCTCTTGGTTTCAAGAATATCAAAGGACACCGTTCAGTAGGTGGTATGCGTGCTAGTATTTATAATGCTTTCCCACGTCAAGGTGTGCTTGATTTGATTGACTTTATGAAGAAATTTGAAGCCGAAAATAAATAATTAGGTAAAGAGATGGAAATTAGACAAGCCTTTCCAAATGAAATTGGGGCTATTATGACTGTCATTGAGAGTGCTAGAACTGCTTTAGCAGAAGCTGGTAGCACCCAATGGCAAGGAGCTGATGGTTACCCTACTGAAGAAACAATCTTCGACGATGTCCTTAAGGGACAGGCCTATGTAGGACTCATTGATGGTCAAATTGTTTCTTATGCTGCGGTGATTACTGATGGAGACCTTGCTTACGACAAAATCTATGATGGAGACTGGAAACATCACAATAAGCGCTACATTACTTTCCATAGGGTTGCTGTTTTGACTGAGGTTACGGGTCAAAGGGTCGCTCAAACCTTTATTCAAGGTCTTATTGAGGGAACTGATGCTCATGATTTTCGTTGCGATACACATGAAAAGAATCTTATCATGCAGCATATTTTGGAGAAACTTGGCTATGTCTATTGTGGCAAGGTCCCTATTGATGGTGAACGTCTTGCTTATCAGAAAATCAAAACCAAACGTGAAAAAGCCTTTTATCAAGAAGTTGATGAAGCAGCTCACCACGGGATACATTGATTTAAGAGGAATAAAATTATGGTATTTAGTGTAAAAACATATAACAATATTAACCAGATTGGTTTGAAGGAACTTGGAAATCATTTCCAAATTGATGGTGATTTAGCGGAAAATCCAGATGCCTACATCATTCGTAGTCAAAATCTCCATAATACCGTCTTCCCTGACAACTTGAAAGCTATTGCGCGTGCTGGTGCAGGAACTAACAATATTCCAGTTGACGAAGCAACTGAAAAAGGAATTGTTGTCTTCAATACTCCAGGTGCCAATGCTAACGCTGTTAAAGAAGCTGTTCTGGCCTCTATCTTACTCTCAGCACGTGACTATATTGCGGCCAATGCTTGGGTTAACACACTTAGTGGTGACGATGTTCCTAAACAAATTGAAGCAGGCAAGAAACAGTTTGCTGGTAGCGAGATTGCTGGTAAGACCCTTGGTGTTATCGGGCTTGGTGCTATTGGTGCACGTATTGCCAATGATGCTTACCGTTTGGGTATGAAGGTCTATGGTTACGATCCATACGTTTCTATTGAAGCAGCTTGGAATATTTCTCACCATGTAAGACGTGTTTCTGATCTCAAAGAGATTTTTGAAAACTGTGATTATATCACTGTTCACGTTCCATTGACACCTGACACAAAAGGAACTTTCAATGCGGATGCCTTTAACCTTATGCAAAAAGGGACAACTATCATTAACTTTGCCCGTGCAGAGTTGGTAGATAACGATGCCCTCTTTGATGCTTTGGAAACAGGTGTGGTTAAACGTTATATCACCGACTTTGGTACAGAAGAGCTACTTAATAAACCTCATGTGACTGTCTTCCCACACGTTGGAGGATCAACAGGTGAAGCAGAACTTAACTGTGCGATTATGGCCGGTCAAACCATTCGTCGTTTCATGGAAACAGGTGAGATTGTTAACTCTGTTAACTTCCCACGTGTGCAACAGGCCTTGAGTGCCCCATACCGTATCACCTTGATTAATAAAAACGTGCCTAATATTGTGGCTCGTATCTCTACAGCGGTTTCTGATTTTAATATCAATATTGATAATATCATCAACCGTTCTAAGGGTGAATATGCCTATACACTTCTTGACCTTGATGAAACAGACAAGTCTAAGATTGATGAATTGGTTGCTAAGTTTGAAGCTAGTGACAATATCGTTCGTGTGCGTTTGATTAAAGGTAAATAATAAGAGTTAATTGACAGGAACAAGAGATTCCTGTCTTTTTTGTTATAATAAAGACATGCTTTATCGTCAGTATTATTTATCTCCTATTGGACGCTTGTGCTTGGTGGCAAGTGACCAAGCACTTTATGGCATTTGGTTGGAGGGACAAAAGCATTTTCAGGCAGGTATTAAGGAAGAGGAATTAGTAGACACCTCAAATCCTATCTTGAAAATGACGAGGGATTGGTTAGAGGCTTATTTTAAAGGTAATAATCCAAGTCCAGATACCCTCCCTCTAGCAGATAGAGGGACAGCCTTTCAGCTAAAAGTTTGGTCAGCTTTACGGGACATTCCTGCGGGTCAGAGCAGAACTTATAGTCAGATTGGTAAAGTGATTTCATGTCAATCAGCTCAGGCTGTAGGAACTGCTGTTGGTAAGAATCCCTGGTTGATTCTGATCCCTTGTCATCGGGTTCTTCCTAGTAGTGGTCATATAGGAAATTACGCCGCAGGAGAAGACGCCAAGCGTTTCTTACTTCATTTAGAAGGCATTAGGTTTGACAATCCTTAGATAGATATCTTATGCTAGAAAAAAGGAGAAAATTATGTACACTTTTTATGAATATCCCAAATGTAGCACTTGTCGTAAGGCAAAGGCAGAACTCGATCAATTAGGTTTAGATGTTGAATCTATTAATATTAAGGAAAATCCACCTTCAGCTCAATTTTTAAAAGAGCTTTTGGTAGGGTCAGATTTAGAACTTAAGAAATTCTTCAATACGAGTGGTCAATCCTACCGCTCTCTAGGTCTAAAGGATAAGTTGCCAACCCTATCTCTTGATGAAGCTGTTGAACTCTTGGCTTCAGATGGTATGTTGATTAAACGTCCTATCTTGATTAAAGATGGTAAGGTTTTACAGGTTGGTTACCGTACCCCTTACCAAGACTTAAATTTATAAAAAATAAGCAAAAAATCTTGCCACAGTAAATAGAAGTATGGTAAGATTAAAACAGTTGCCGCTATAGTTAAATGGTATAATAGAGCAATGGTAATGCTCCGTTCCGAGTTCAATTCTCGGTGGTGGCATCTGTGATAAAGTCCAGCCTTAGGGTTGGATTTTTTTATATTCAAAGAGGCTGATTTATACCTCTCAATTTTTCAAAAGAATTTACTGAAAACTCTTGAAATTCAAAAAAAAAGGAGTAGACTAATAGGTGATTAAACCTAGGAGGCAAGTCGTGAAATACTACGTTCAATTCATGTTGATTTGTTTGTTTGCCGTTATTGGTGAAGCTATTTCAACATTCTTCAAATTACCTATTCCTGGAAGCATTATTGGTTTATTCTTGCTTCTTATTGCTCTTCAGCTTAAGTGGATTCGTCTACGTCATATTCATGCAGTAGCAGAGTTTTTAATTACCAATATGACCATTCTATTTTTGCCAGCAGGTGTCGGTATTATGGAACGATGGAATGCTATTTCAGCGAATATTGTCCCTATTATTTTGATTATTATGGGAGCCTTGGTTCTTAATATTGTAGTGATTGCAGTAGTTGTCGGTTTCATCAAAAAACATTTTGAAGGTGATTACGAGGAGGTTAAACGTGGCTAATTTTTTTAATACACCCTTGTTTGGGCTAACACTTTCTGTACTAGCTTACACAATAGGGCTTTTGATTTATCGCCGTTTTCCTAATCCTTTGACAACGCCTCTTCTTGTATCGACTGCCTTGATTATCGTCATTTTGCACTATACAGGTATTTCCTATAAGGATTACTATGTAGGTGGTTCTTACCTTAACAGTTTGATTATTCCTTCAACAGTCGCGCTAGCAGTTCCTTTTTATAAGAATCTACACCTCATGCGCCATCACTATAAGAGTATTCTAATTGGATCAACTGTTGCCTGTGTTCTAAATACGAGTTATACGGCCTTGATTGCTAAGCTTTTTGGTATGGATTATTTCCTAGCCATCTCTCTCTTTCCTAAGTCTGTAACGACTGCCATGGCTGTAGGGATTTCGGAAAAAATGCAGGGGATTACGACGGTAACCTTGGTTGTAGTTGTTATTACGGGTATCTTAACCTCTGTCTTAGGTCCTGTCTTTCTAAAAATGATTGGGATTAAAGACCCAGTCGCTATAGGACTTTCACTAGGAGGAACCGGACACGCTGTAGGTACAGGAACTGCCTTCAGATATGGTCAGGTTGCAGGTGCCATGGGTGGTCTCTCAATCGCTGTAACAGGGATTCTATATGTCTTTATTAGTCCTATTGTGGCGAGTTTGATTCTGAAATAAAAAATTAAGGTTTGGATAGGTTTTCCAAGCCTTTTTAGCTGTGAAAAGCAAGCAAAATCTGACCTTTTATGTTATAATTAAGGTTATGAATTACGGAGATTATATCTGGGATTTGGGTGGTACCTTATTGGATAATTACCAGGTATCAACCCAAGCCTTTCTAGCAACTTTAGAACAGTTTGAGCGTACAGCAGAACCTCAAGCAGTCTATGATGCCCTTAAGGTATCAACGAGCACTGCCATTGCTATGTTTGCGCCTGATATAGCTGATTTTCGAACCCTATATAAGCAAGAGGAAGCCAAGCATTTACAGGAACCTGTTCTTTTTGAAGGTGCTAGGGCTGTCCTAGCTAAGATTGTGACCGAGGGTGGGCGTAATTTTTTGGTTAGCCACCGTAATCACTTGGTGCTAGACATCCTTGATAAAGCAGAAATTGCCTCTTATTTTACAGAGGTTGTAACTTCTGAAAATGGTTTTGCTAGAAAGCCGAGTCCAGATAGTTTCCTTTATTTAATTAAAAAATACGATATTAAACACGGCTTGGTCATAGGTGACCGCCAGATAGATATAGAGGCAGGAAAAGCAGCGGGTCTGGATACCTTGCTTGTTGATGGCCATAAATCATTATTGGAGATTGTGACATAAATGACTGATGAATTAAAAAATCTTGAAGAAAAAGCGCAAGAATATGATGCCAGCCAGATTCAAGTCCTAGAGGGACTTGAAGCGGTACGTATGCGCCCAGGTATGTATATTGGCTCAACCTCAAAAGAGGGGTTGCATCATTTGGTATGGGAGATTGTCGATAACTCAATCGATGAGGCCTTGGCTGGTTTCGCCACTCATATTCAAGTCTTTATCGAGCCGGACAATTCTATTACGGTTGTCGATGATGGTCGTGGTATTCCAGTCGATATCCAAGAAAAAACTGGCCGTCCTGCGGTAGAAACTGTCTTTACGGTACTTCACGCTGGTGGTAAATTCGGCGGAGGCGGTTATAAGGTCTCTGGTGGTTTACACGGGGTTGGTTCTTCGGTCGTTAATGCCCTCTCAACACAACTTGATGTTAAGGTTTATAAAAATGGCCATATCCACTTCCAAGAGTATAAACGTGGGGTAGTGGTAGCAGATTTGGCAGTAATTGGTGAAACAGAGAAACATGGTACGACTGTTCACTTTACGCCAGACCCAGAGATTTTCCAAGAGACAACCGAGTTTGATTTTGGAAAATTGGCTAAACGTATCCAAGAATTAGCCTTTTTGAACAAGGGGCTCCGTATCTCTATCACAGATAAGCGTGAAGGTCTCGAACAAGAGAAACATTATCACTACGAAGGTGGTATCACATCCTATGTGAAATACATCAATGAAAACAAGGATGTTATCTTTGATGAACCTATCTACACTGATGGTGAGATGGATGGTATTTCGGTTGAAGTTGCTATGCAATACACGACTGGCTATCATGAAACGGTAATGAGTTTTGCCAACAACATTCACACCCATGAGGGTGGTACTCACGAACAAGGTTTCCGAACAGCCTTAACGCGTGTCATTAATGACTATGCACGTCAGAATAAGATTCTCAAAGAAAAAGATGATAATTTGACAGGGGATGATGTTCGTGAAGGTTTGACTGCTATCATCTCTGTTAAACATCCAAACCCACAGTTTGAAGGTCAAACCAAGACCAAGCTTGGAAACTCTGAAGTGGTTAAGATTACCAATCGTCTTTTCAGTGAAGCTTTGAGTCGCTTCCTCTTGGAAAATCCTGCTATCGCTAAGAAGATTGTTGAAAAAGGGATTTTGGCTTCTAAGGCCCGTATCGCCGCTAAGCGTGCCCGTGAAGTGACACGTAAGAAGTCAGGTCTTGAAATTTCTAACCTTCCAGGGAAGTTGGCAGACTGTTCATCGAATAATGCTGAAATGAATGAACTTTTCATTGTCGAAGGGGACTCAGCCGGTGGATCTGCTAAATCAGGTCGTAACCGTGAATTCCAAGCTATTCTGCCAATTCGAGGTAAGATTTTGAACGTTGAAAAGGCTAGCATGGATAAGATTCTAGCCAATGAAGAAATTCGTTCTCTCTTCACAGCTATGGGAACAGGTTTTGGAGCTGAATTTGATGTCAGCAAGGCGCGTTACCACAAGTTGGTAATCATGACCGATGCCGATGTCGATGGGGCCCACATCCGTACTTTGCTTCTGACTTTGATTTACCGCTTTATGCGTCCAGTCTTGGAAGCAGGCTATGTCTACATTGCTCAACCACCAATTTATGGGGTTAAGGTTGGTTCTGAGATTAAAGAATACATCCAACCTGGTGCCGATCAAGAAGACAAATTGCGTGCTGCTTTTGAAAAGTATAGTGTGGGACGTTCAAAACCTACAGTACAACGTTATAAAGGTTTGGGTGAAATGGATGACCACCAACTTTGGGAAACTACCATGGACCCTGAAAATCGTTTGATGGCACGTGTTTCTGTGGATGATGCTGCAGAGGCCGATAAGATTTTCGATATGCTGATGGGAGACAAGGTTGAACCTCGTCGCGAATTTATCGAAGAAAATGCCGTTTACAGTACTCTAGATATCTAATATTCTTTTAGAAAAGGGTGCAATGCTAGAATAACTATGATATAATCGTAATGTTATTCTACATTTATGAACATAATAGACGATTAAGGAGAAACTATGTCTAGCGGAATTGTTTTACTGATTGTAGTGGTAGTTATACTCGTAATTATCGCTTACTTAGTCGGTATTCTTATTAGAAAACGAAATGATTCGCGGATTGCACAGCTTGAAGAACGCAAGCAAAAATTGTTTGACTTGCCAATTAACGAAGAAATTGAAGAAGTTAAAAAGCTTCACTTGATTGGACAAAGTCAGACAACCTTCCGTGAATGGCATCAGAAATGGATAGATATCTCGACAAATTCATTCGCAGATATTGAAAATCATATTTTCGAAGCTGAAAATATGAACGATACCTTCCATTTCTTCAAGGCTAGTGGTGAAATCAATAACATTGAGAGTCAGTTAGATCTTGTGGAAGAAGACATCAAGTCTATCCGCGAAGCGCTCTCAACCTTGAAAGAACAAGAAGAAAAGAACAGTGCTCGCGTTAAGCATGCATTAGACTTGTACGAAGAGTTGCAAAACTCAATCGAGGAAAACTCTGATAATTTCGGTTCTACCATGACCGAAATCAATAAGCAACTTAAAAACATTGAAGCTGAGTTTGCAGAATTCGTGACTCTTAACTCATCAGGTGACCCTGTTGAAGCATCTACTATCTTGGATCGTGCAGAAGAGCACACTATTGCATTGGGTCAAATTTCAGAGAAGATTCCTGCTATTGTAGCTAAGTTGGAAGATGATTTCCCAGATCAGTTGGATGATTTGGAATCTGGCTATCGCAAGTTGATTGAGCAAAATTATCACTTCCCTGAGAAAAATATCGAACGTCGCTTCCAAGAAATTCGTGAAGCTATCCGTTCAAACTCAAGTGAGTTGGTTTCTCTTGATTTAGACCGTGCGGAAGAAGAAAACGCTGAGATTCAAGAAAAAATTGACAACTTGTATAGCATTTTTGAACGTGAAATTGCCTCATACAAGGTTGTTATGCGTCAAAAGAAAATTTTGCCAGATTATCTCAAGCATGCTAAAGAAAACAACAAGAAACTTCAAGAAGAGCTTGAGCGTCTCATGTTGACTTACATCTTCGATGAAACATATGCAGCAGATGTTCGTAGCTTTGCATCTGATATTTCAGGTGTGGAGACGGCTGTTCTTCCAACCCTTGAAAATTTTGAAACTCAGGTAAAACCATTCTCAGAACTTGAGAAAATCTTTGAAAAGAGTCTTAATACCTTGTCAGCTGTTGAAAATGGTCAGGTTGAGGTCTTTGAAAATCTTCAGGCTATTGAGAAAAACGAAGCTAAAGCACGTGAAGAGCTTGATCTTTATGTTAATAAATTGCATGTTATCAAGCGTTACATGGAAAAACGTAACCTACCAGGTATTCCTCAATCCTTCTTGAGTGTATTCTTCTCAACTAGTGCTCAAATTGAGGCCCTTATGGATGAACTCAGCCGTGGCCGTATTAATATTGATGCGGTAATGCGTTTGACAGAAACATCTAAAAACGCCATTGATCATTTGGAAGAGACTGCTTACTTGGTTGTTCAAAATGCAACCTTGACTGAGCAACTCTTGCAATACTCAAACCGCTACCGTTCGTTCGAACCTGCTGTTCAAAGTAGCTTTGAGCATGCACTTAAATTGTTTGAGGTTGATCATGATTATGATGCATCTTTGGAAGAAATCTCTTATGCCTTGGAAACAGTTGAACCAGGTGTGACAGATCGTTTTGTATCATCTTACGAGAAGACACGCGAACAAATTCGTATGTAAGAGAAAGATTCTGGACTGCGGTCCAGATTTTTTTGTAAGGTCCGTTTTTCATTTCATATTTGAATTAAATCTAGTGAAGGCTTATATAGGCATCGAAGAATCGAGGTAATTATGTCAGAAGTTAAAGGTTTATTAGTTATGGACGTAGATTCTACGCTAGTCCAAGAAGAAGTTATTGATTTATTGGGAGAAGAAGCAGGCGTTGGTCAAAAGGTTGCTGAAATCACAGAGCGTGCCATGCGTGGAGAATTGGATTTTAGACAGGCCTTGAATGAGCGTGTGGCGACCCTCAAGGGATTGCCAGAGAGTATATTTGACAAGGTCTACGCCCGTATTCATTTCAACAAGGGAGCCAAGGAACTTGTAGAAGAACTCCACGCCCGTGGCTTTAAGGTAGGCTTGGTTTCTGGAGGTTTCCATGAGACTGTGGATAGACTAGCAGTTGAAGCAGAAATCGATTATGTTAAGGCTAATCACCTAGAGGTGGTTGACGGTGTCTTAACTGGTAAGGTCTATGGTGACATTGTCACCAAAGATGTCAAGGTAGCCAAACTCAAAGATTGGGCAGCAGAAAATGGTCTCGAACTCTCGCAAACCATTGCTATGGGTGACGGTGCTAATGATTTGCCTATGATTAAGACAGCTGGCATCGGCATCGCCTTTTGTGCCAAACCAATTGTTCGTGAACAAGCGCCTTATCAAATCACAGAACCAGATTTATATAAGGTGATTGAGATTTTGGATGAGGTTGAGAAATAGTAGCTATAAAAAGAGTCCTTTGGATAATTCCAAGGGACTTTTTGGGCAGCAAAAAAGCACCGAATCGGTGCCACTTTCTCAAGTTGAATACGGACTAAGCCTTATTTTAACTTTGCTGTATTGTTTCGAATGGTTTCACTCCCCCATTGTAATGATTTTGGTTGACTTCTCTTCAAACGCATCTTATCATAGAGGAGTATAGTATTGAAATGGGGGAAGAGACATGTTATACGAATATCCAGCGATTTTTCACACGATTGAGGAAGGTTATCAAATTAATTTTCCTGATTTTGGTCGTAGCATTAGGGCAGATTCTTTACCTCTTGCCATGACAAAAGCGTCTGTGTTCTTATCACATATTATTAAGGGGTATGGAGATAAGGCTTTACCTGAGCCGACTGCGGTAAGCAGCATTCCTAATGAGGAAGAACTCGTCGTGTTAATCCAAACAGAGCTTGATTAAGACTAAAAACTCTCGGAAGATTAATTCCCGAGAGTTTTAGGTTTTATTGGCCACATAGACGCCCAAGACGACTAAAATTCCTGCAAGAATTTGTAAATACGAGAAGGGTTCTCCTAAGACGACGACAGCCGCTAGAATTGAGATAATTGTCGAAATCCCAATAAAGGATGCTGTTCGGTTAACCCCGATATTTGCGATGGCAAAATTTGATAGAAGATAGCCCAGAACACTGCATCCCAAGCCTTGATAAAGGATGGTGATAGTGAATTTTGGATTGGTCACAGGGAGTAGCAAGAGCTCTTTCAAATCGCCTGCTAGAAAGCCTTGGCTGAGTGCAAAGAGTCCAAATGTCAGGCAACCACTGGCAAGCATAAAATAAGTAATCTCAAGGCTACTGAATTGACTAGCCCTTTCAACATCAACGCAATACAGGGCGTAGGAGACAACTGCTAGACCTAGAATCAAGTAGCCCACCAGGGAGAAGTGGGTAGAACCGCCAGCAGCAAAGACAGCCATGATGATACCGACGAGGGTGGTGATGACACCAACCACCTGCCAACGGCTGGGCCATTCTTTTAAAATAAGGCTAGACATGATAAGGGCAACGACTGGGATGCAGGCGAGAAAGGCTCCACTTTCAGAAGCCGTCGTCATACGAATACCAATTGTTTCACAGATAAAATAGATTATCGGATTGAGGATAGCAATACGTGTCAGAGGTTTAAGATTTCTACCGTTAATTGTTATCCGACGTCGACTGATGAGAAAATAGAGGTTAATAAAAAGGAAGGCTGTGACAAAACGCCAAGAGATTAAAGCCAGGTCACTGACCTGTGCTGTAATAGATTTGGTAAAGATAAAACTGAGCCCAAAGAGAATCTCACAAGTCGCTGCAGCCAAACATCCCAAGACGATTTTATTTTTCATTGTCTCACCTCCTGAATTTGGATTTCCACGCCTATTATAGCACTTTCAGGAAGCGTTTACATCAATCTGAATCTAAAAAATAGACTAGCAGAATAGCTAGCCTTTTTTATCTTATTTAGTTACCAATTGAGACAGTTCCGTCTGATCCGACTTTGACGTTTGTACCGTCTTGGCTATTAACTTCGACTGAACCATCTTGACCAACTGTTGCGCTGTTACCTTCGCTATCGTTGGCTTCTACAGTGTTATTGCCGTTTGTTTTTGCTGAGTTACCGTTTCCGTCGCTGACTTCAGTTGATCCATCTTTGCTGACTTTTACTGAAGCACTTGAATCAGTTGAAGAAGATTCTTTGGTCACCTTGCTTGATGATGGTGCTGAAGATGACGAGTCAGTTTTGTCTTTAGGGTTGCCACATGCTGCTAAGGTCAACAAGGCAAGAACTGAGACAGAGGCTAAAGTTAATTTAGAAAATGTTTTCATAATAGTCTCCGTTTTTCTTAGTAAATTCATTTTAAATGAAAAACCAAAATTTTAAAAGCGCTTCCAGTCATTTTTACTCAACTGTAACCCCTTGGTAATATCAGTGTTGTACAAGACTAATCTATTGGAAAATCAGAGCTGATAACCCTTACGCTTTCTGTTTTTTTGATAGATATTTCAAATCGTTCAGCTCGGTCCTCAGGCCTCTCTTTGTTATAATAATAAAAACAGATTGAGGTGATATGATGTATCAAACAACAATTAAAGGTGACAAACGATTCCATTCACTTTCAGAGGGGTATGGAGCACCTGTGGAACTTTTTGGCTATACGGAAGATGGGGAAACACCTATGAGCCTGGTGAATATTGCTTTGGCTTCTTGCGTGACCATGTGTCTACAGAGTTATTTTGCCAAGTATCAGGGAATTGAGGAGCTTGCTATTCAGGTTGATTCCAACTATGAAGAAGGGCATTTCACACTTGCGATTCATTTACCTAAGGATCTGATTTTGGAAAATGAACAAGAACTCTTGGTTTTTGTGGATAATTATTGTCGAGTGAAGAAGCTTTTTCGTGAAGATATTAAGGTTGATATTAGCTTAGCTAAATAAGCTTATTATCCTTTATGAACTTCGTGTTATACTAGTAGATAAAGACGTGTCATTTCACTAGGTGTGGAATGAGCAACGATAGGAGGGCTTGCTATGGAAGACAAACTACATGAGATCCGTGTATTTGAGAATTTTCAAGAAGAACTATTTGAAACGGGACATGTTATCGTGACAACTAAGGTAGTCGAGAAGTCCCTGAATTATTTTGGTAATGCTCATGGGGGATATCTGTTTACGCTTTGTGACCAGGTCGCAGGGCTCGTGGCCATTTCAACAGGTGACTATGCGGTGACGCTTCAGTCTAATATCAATTATCTCAAGGCAGGGCATTTGTCTGACCAACTCAAGATTGAGGGATTGTGTGTTCATAATGGTAAGACGACTAAGGTGGTGGAAGTTGTCATTACTAATCAGGAAGAGAAAATTCTTACAAGGGCTACATTTACTATGTATGTGACAGGCTCGGTTGAGGAATAGAAAAGGAGCGTTTATGTCAGATTTTCAAACCATGGATGACTTTGCAGTCTTTGTTAATGACTACCTGACACCAAACCAACTGGGCGTTCAAGCATATTCCTATGCATCTGACCAGCAGGAGCTCTCTCTTCTGGTGACCATTGACGATTATGAGATGATGTGTCGTTGGCATGCTGTCTGGACTTTTTCAGGTTTACACCAGGCCTTCTTTCAGTCTGTAATGGACACAGATAACACCTTTTCTATTGATAGTGATAGCTTGGCTATGAAGGCTCGTTTAAGGGATCAAGAGCTCTTGTTTAAGGCAAAGGGGCTTGAGATGGTGGTTGTCGATTTGCCTGAACCTCTTTTTCGTTTAGCTGATGTGTCTTTTAACGAAGGAGGAAAGCACTTTACCTACCTTTGTGAAGATCAAAGTGTTGCAGCAGAAGATTGGGTCTTGGTTCCTATAGGCTCTGGTAATGCCGAAAAAGAAGCATTTGTAGAAAAGATTTCCTATGTCCTAGCGGACGAGGTTCCAGTTGAGCTGACAAAACTGAAAAAGGTGATTCAAAAGTTGGATTTAGTAACCGTTCGTTATGATGTGAGGATTGTTAGGAAGGGTTTTTTGAGTTTTTCAGGAATGGCTTTTGAAGGCGAGGAATTAGGTAAGCCAACAGACTTCCTTTGGGTACCTTTTTTAGCAGAACAAGATGATTTGTCTGTTTCTACCTATGGCATTCGGATCAATGATGGCAGTCGCAAGACTTATGTAACAGCCTTGGCTGGTGAGGATGATAGTATGGAAATGATTGCTCTAGCACCAGCTACTTATGCGGTATTTAAACTTAGAGGGCCTGCAACGGCAGCTGTTTGGGAGAGTTTTCACTATGCTAAGAACCATTTTGAAATGATTGACCAGCCCACTGTAGAGGTTTATCTCCCAGGAAATCGTCAGGCTGAAGATTATGAAATGGAAGTTTGGATTCCAATAAAGGAGGAAGTTTAGATGCGTCTGGATAAGTTTTTGGTAGACTGTGGTGTCGGGAGTCGTAGTCAGGTCAAGATCTTTCTAAAAAAGAAGCAAGTGACTGTAAATGGTCAGGTGGAGACGTCAACTAAGATTCAGATTGATGAGAAGCAAGATCAGATTGCTTTTCAAGGTCAAGCATTAACACACGAGACCTTTGTTTACTATCTTTTAAATAAGCCTCAGGGTGTCATTTCAGCAACAGAGGATGCCCGTCACAAGACAGTGCTCGATTTACTCGATGACACAGCAAGACATAAGCAAGTTTTTCCAGTTGGTCGCTTGGATATTGACACTCATGGTCTTCTTCTATTGACCAATAATGGTGACTTAGCTCACGCCATGCTATCTCCAAAGAAACATGTGGACAAGATTTATCAAGCCAAGGTGGATGGTATCATGGATCAGGAGGATATTCTGGCTTTTGAAAAAGGGATTGAACTCAAAGACCATACTTGCCAATCAGCTAAACTAGAGATTGTATCCGTAGATAGGGCTGCTGGGACTAGCTTGGTTCAGATTACCATTGCTGAGGGGAAATTCCATCAGGTTAAGCGTATGGTAGCTGCTTGTGGTAAGGAAGTGACAGAGTTACAACGTATGAGTATGGGGCCTTTAAGTCTGCCAGATGATTTAGAACTTGGTGCTTGGCGACGTTTAACCGAGGAGGAGTTGGAAGCTTTGGCTGTTTTTGGAATTCCTTTGGCTTAAGCTAGTTAAGAGTTGCGAAATGGGCAGATTTTTGTTACTATTATTGTGAAATAATAGAAGAAAAAACGAGGTAAATTCAAGTGGCATTTGGAGATAACGGACCACGTAAGAAATCATTTTTTGAACGTCTAACAGTATTGGTCGTTTTGATTATGCTATTAGTAACAGTTGGGGCATTGATTTTCCAAGCAGTCGCAGCTGTCCTTTAAGACGCTATCAAGCGTTTTTTTGTGTCTGTCAGAAATTCTTTTATATGAGAATGTCTTGATATAGGACACATGAATCAGAAAGAGAGATATAGAGATGAGTATGTTTTTAGATACAGCCAAGATTAGTGTCAAAGCTGGTCGTGGTGGTGACGGGATGGTCGCTTTCCGTCGTGAGAAATATGTACCCAATGGCGGTCCTTGGGGCGGTGACGGTGGTAAGGGTGGCTCAGTCATTTTCAAGGTTGACGAAGGCTTGCGTACCCTTATGGATTTCCGTTATAACCGTAAATTCAAGGCTAAGAATGGCGAAAAAGGGATGAACAAGGGAATGCACGGTCGAGGTGCTGAAGACCTCATCGTTAGCATCCCGCCAGGTACGACAGTTCGTGATGCTGAGACTGGCAAAGTTATTACTGATTTGGTTGAAGATGGCCAAGAGTTTGTCATTGCTCACGGTGGACGTGGTGGTCGAGGAAATATCCGTTTTGCAACACCTCGTAACCCTGCTCCTGAAATCGCTGAAAATGGTGAACCAGGTGAAGAACGCGAACTTCAATTGGAATTGAAGATTTTGGCTGATGTTGGTTTGGTTGGTTTCCCATCTGTTGGTAAATCAACGATTCTCAGTGTGGTAACAGCAGCAAAGCCGAAGATTGGTGCCTATCATTTTACGACAATTGTTCCTAATTTGGGAATGGTTCGTACCAAGTCAGGTGAGAGCTTTGCTATGGCTGACCTTCCAGGATTGATTGAGGGTGCTAGTCAGGGTGTTGGTTTGGGAACGCAGTTCCTTCGCCACATTGAGCGTACACGTGTTATCCTCCATGTGATTGATATGTCAGCGAGTGAAGGACGTGATCCTTACGAGGATTATCTTCAGATCAATAAAGAGTTGGAAACTTACAACTTACGCTTGATGGAACGCCCACAAATTATTGTGGCTAATAAGATGGACATGCCTGAGGCTGAGGAAAACTTGAAAGAGTTTAAGGAAAAATTGGCTGCTAACTACGATGAATTCGATGAGTTGCCACAAATTTTCCCAATTTCAAGTTTGGCTCACCAAGGTTTGGAAAATCTCTTAGAAGCTACTGCAAAATTGCTTGATGAGACAGACGAATTCTTGCTTTATAGCGAAGATGATATGGAACAAGAAGAAGTTTACTACGGCTTTAACGAGGATGAACGTCCATTTGAAATTAGCCGTGACGATGATGCCTCATGGGTACTTTCTGGTGAGAAACTTGAAAAACTCTTTGTTATGACCAACATGGAACGTGACGAATCAATCATGAAATTTGCACGTCAATTGCGTGGTATGGGAGTTGATGAAGCGCTTCGTGAACGTGGTGCTAAGGATGGCGACATCGTTCGTATTGGTAACTTCGAATTTGAGTTTGTGGATTGACGTTGAAAGACTCTCTAAGTGCTGAAGCACTTGATAGTCTACGGCAGCCGCTATGGCGGATTGCCTATCAACCTCACTAACTGCGCAAAGTCGGTATAATCGACCGACTTTCCTTCGTGTCGTGACCATGAAAGACTCTCTGAGTGCCAAGCACTTGATAGTCTACGGCAGCCGCTATGGCGGATTGTCTATCAACCTCACTAACCGCGTAAAGTCGGTATAATCGACCGACTTTCCTTCGTGTCGTGACCGTGCAAGACTCTCTAAGTGCCAAGCACTTGATAGTCTACGGCAGCTGCTATGGCGGATTGCCTATCAACCTCACTAACTGCGTAAATTCGGTGAAATATAAAAAATATTGAAATAAGAGGTTTACAATGGGAGATAAACCGATATCCTTCAGGGATAAAGATGGGAACTTTGTTTCTGCGGCCGATGTTTGGAATCCAAAGAAACTTGAGGAACTCTTTACGCGCTTAAATCCTAACCGAAAACTCCGTCTTGAGCGTGAACGTTTGGCAAGGGAAGAAGCAGCAAAACACCCTGAATTAAATGAAGAAACAGAGCAAGTCTAGCACTTGCTCTGTTTTTTTCTTATCCAAATTGGTAATCAAAAACAGCTACTCTAGCAAGAGTAACTGTTGTGATGATTAAGCGTTTAGAACCTTGTCTAAGAAATCTTTCAAACGTGGGTGTTGTGGGTTATCGAAGATTTGATCTGGCGTACCATCTTCGAGGAACTCACCGTCCGCAGTAAAGATTACTCGGTTGGCTACCTGACGGGCAAATCCCATTTCGTGAGTAACGATAATCATGGTCATACCTTGCTCTGCCAATTCTTTCATAACATTAAGAACGTCTCCGACCATTTCGGGGTCAAGGGCAGAAGTAGGTTCGTCAAAGAGCATGATGTCAGGATTCATCGCCAAACCACGTGCAATTGCCACACGTTGTTTTTGTCCACCTGACAAGCTATCAGGTGTAGCATCGGCTTTGTCAGCAAGTCCAACACGATCAAGAAGATCCATAGCTAATTTATCAGCTTCTTCCTTGTTCATACGTCCAAGTTCAACAGGTGCAAATGTTACGTTTTCAAGGACTGTCATGTGTGGGAAGAGGTTGAAATGTTGGAAGACCATCCCGATATTTTCACGGGCTTTGTCAAGGTCTGTCTTAGGATCTGATAATTCATAGCCATCAACGACTACTTTACCAGATGTCACTGTCTCAAGTAGGTTAAGCGTACGAAGGAAGGTTGATTTTCCTGAACCTGAAGGACCGATGATACATACAACGTCACCTTCGTAGAATTTGGCGTCAATGCCTTTAAGGACTTCATTGTCGCCGTATGATTTGTGCAAGTCCTGCACATCGATTTTCAATTCAGCCATTATTTAAGTCTCTTTTCTAGTCGTTTAGCCAATTTCGTCAAGCATGTGATGATGACCAAGTAAAGGATGGCCAAGATCGCATACATACGGAATGATTGGTAGTTACGAGCAATGATGATTTTACCAGTTTGGAAGAGTTCAACCAAACCAATAGCTGATACGATAGTCGTATCTTTCAATGAGATAACAAATTGGTTGATGAAGTTTGGCAACATCAAGCGAACCGCCTGTGGCAAGATAACCTTACGCATTGTTGTATTGTAAGGAACACCCAAGCTTCGGCTGGCTTCCATCTGACCAATAGGGACAGCTTCAATACCACCACGCACAATTTCGGCAATGTAAGCACCACCGTTAAGTGAAAGGGCAATTGTCGCTGCCACAAAATCATTGATTGGTGACTGGTGACCAGTGATATTTTCAATCAAGTTAGGAATACCCCAATAGATGAAGGCTGCAACGATCATCAATGGGATACCACGAACCACGTCAACAAAGACTTGTGAAATCACACGAAGTGTCTTGTTTGGTGCAACTGCCATCATACCGAAGATAACACCGATAATCATAGCAATAGCAAATGAAAGAAGGGTCAAACCAAGGGTAATTCCAAGACCTTGGAGAAGTTGTTTGTAGTTGTTTTTAATCAAGCCTACGATGGTTGTTTCATCGGTAACTTTTTTTGAGCTTCCTTCTTTTGATTTGTTGCTATCGAGGTATTTATTGATAATCTTATCGTAAGTACCATCTTTCACGATAGCAGCCAAACCATTGTTGAACATTTCAATCAACTCAGGATTAGCACCTTTTTTAACAGCAAAGCCGACTTCACCAGTAGCAATACCTTCAATTGGTGTTGTAAAGTTACGCCCTTGTTGGATAGCGTATAGAAGAACGGCTTCATCATCCATAAGAGCATCGATTGAACCAGAGTTCAAGCTGTCGTACATAGTAGAAGCTTCATCGTAAGCACGAACAGTAAAGCCATATTCACCAGCATGGTCTTCCAACCATGAGTAAGATGACGTACCATTTTTAGCTCCTACAGTCTTACCTTTGAGATCCTTGTAAGATTTAACCTTACTTCCTTTAGCTACAGCCAAACGAATGTTTGATGTGTAGTAAGGATCAGAGAAGTCAAAGATTTGTTTACGAGCATCAGTGATGGTCATACCAGCCAATACGGCATCAGCTTGGCTAGATTGTACAGCATTAAGTGATGCATCGAAACCAGGGTTTGTCAATTTGACATTGAAACCTTGGTTTTTAGCAATGGCATTGATGATATCGACATCGATACCTACATATTTACCTGAACCATTTTGGTATTCGAATGGAGCAAAAGATGAGTCCATTGAGATAGTGTAGGTTTCCTTAGCAGGAGTGGCTTTTGCGTTGGCATCACCAGTCAATTTAAGATCTGCTGAAGGTTTTGATGAAGAAGATTTTGATGAGTCACCCAACCATTTGTTCATGATTTTGTCGTAGGTGCCGTCATTCTTCATTTCCTTAAGAGCTTCGTTGAAATCTTTGATAAGATCTTCGTGTTTTCCACCTTTTTTAACAGCGAAAGCGAAGCTACCGATAGATTCAGGCTTAATGTTGATAGCGTAGTCTTTTCCTTGACCAATAGCGTATTTAACAACTGGTGTGTCGTCCATAGCTGCATCAACAGAACCAGAATCCAAGCTGTTGTTCATCAAGTCGCTAGTGTCAAAAGTTTTAACAGTGAAACCATATTTGCTAGCATTTTTATCAAGCCAAGTTTGAGAAGCGGTACCGTTTTTAACACCGACTGTTTTACCCTTCAATTGTTTGTAGTCGCTGACTTTATCGCTACTACGTGTGTAGATAACAATTGAGGTGTCGTAATAAGTGTCTGAGAAAGTAAAGACCTTCTTACGTGCGTCGGTAACAGTAGTACCGGCCATAAGGGCGTCAGCTTGGCCTGATTGAACAGCATTGACAGCTGCATCGAAACCAGGGAAGGTTTGGTTAACGTCCCAATTTTTACGTTTGGCAACTTCGTTGATGATATCAACGTCGATACCCTTGTAGGTCTGATCAGAATCTTTGAATTCAAATGGGGCATAGGCTGTATCTGAAACGACTGAGATAGTCTCGGCAGATACCTTAGCTCCGAAAACAAAGAAAACTGACATGACACTCAAGAAGAGTGTCAGAAGTTTTTTCTTCATTATAAAAAGTCTCCTTTATAAAATACCTTCCTATTCTATCAAAAAAAGGTCTTGTTATCAAACTTCTTGGAGTTTGATGTTAGGAAATGTAACAAAGTTCGTTAGATATGAGAAGAGTTTTAGAAGAATTTGACAAGCTTGTGTCAATTAGTTACACTGTAATCGAATACATGTAAGATTTGTTACAGGAGCTAAAAAAATGAAGAAACGTATGCTTGAGAAATATACTAGCCTATATGATAAAGTCCCAAGTTGGCTTATGATTATGCTGTCCTGTTTTATTGCCTTTGGTTATTTCCTTATAAGTGGATTTCTATCAGGGATTGTTGTGGGAATTCCAATGGCTATTGTTCTTTCGTTCTTAGTATTAAATGGTAACATTCAGTTCCAGGATATACATTCGATTTACTATAAAATATTTTCAACCTTGTATTTTCAGTTGGGAGCCTTTGCCTTTACTGCCTTAGTTATCTTTTTCTGGGTTAAAGTTGTTGAAAAACGTCCCATTCGTACACTTGGATTTTTCAAGGGGCATATTTGGTTGAACTTGCTTAAGGGTTGGGGACTTGGAACTTTGCTCTTGTTAGTTAGTTTCCTTGGGACTTATTTACTAGGCGGTTTAGAATTTGTGAAGGTAGACTTTTCGCAGAAAACCCTCTTATACATACTTTCCCTAATACCTTTCTGGTTTATCCAAGGTGGAACCGAGGAACTGGTGACACGTGGTTGGTTGCTTCAGACGGTGACTAATAGATTGAACCTTTCTTGGGGAATTGCTATTTCAAGTTCTCTCTTTTCAATGCTACACTTGGGAAATCAAGGAGTTACCGCCTTGTCTCTCATCAGTATTGTTCTAGTGGGTGTTCTCATGGCTCTTTACATGCTCAAGACAGATAATATCTGGGGTGTAGCGGCTCTTCACGGTGCTTGGAACTTTGCGCAAGGAAATCTAGTTGGCGTGTCAGTTAGTGGACAGAATGCAGGCGGCAGCTTATTGCACTTTCAGGCCAGGTCAGGCGTGCCTGATTGGTTGTCAGGAGGAGCTTTTGGTTTAGAAGGAAATCTTGTTACCTGTCTCGTACTCCTGGTAGGTATCGTCATCCTTCGTCTACAATTGAAAAAAGAAAACTTTTAAGGCTGAGTTCAAAGACTCGGTCTTTTTACTTCTGTGTTAAAATAGAAGAAACGCTTGGAGGAGACAATATGATAGTTAAGCTTGATAGGGTCATGTTGAAATTGAAAATAGTCGTTGGCCTTATATTTTCTGTCTTGTCTTTATGGATTCTTTGTCCTGAGCTAATTAGAGGTTCTCTTCGTGATAATCCAGTCAAGCAGTTCCTTGCTGTCATTGTTTTATTTTGGCTTTTATTATCCATTGTTCACCTTATAGACGGTATCGTAAATCTCAAAGGTCATGGAAAGCTCTTGGAACTGGATGACAATTCCTTGACCTACTATGGCCAAGCATTTGGACGGAAAACTTTTGACATTCCCTTATCCGAGATTGAATTTGTCAAGAAAGCTTGGACAACACGGATGGAGGATATTGGACGCTCTTCGACAGTGAGATATTCTTTGAAACGCATCGAGCATGTCTTCGACTATGATGCCGAGGTTGATGATAAAAAGAGATATCAGGTGTTGCTTATCTTCTTCAAAAATGGTGAGACAGCTGTTACCTATGACAAAAAACTTGGTCATCAATCACGGAAGAAACGTGCCTATGTCGCTAAGATGCGAATGATTCAAATTCCGCTTACAAGTGGGGAAATCTTCTCCGACCAAGAGATGAATGATTACATAAATGAAAGGAAAAAGAATGATAGATAGAAAAGAAGATAACCAATTCCATTTGGTTTCTAAATATGAACCTTCTGGGGATCAACCTCAGGCCATTGAAGCCTTGGTTGATAATATCGAAGGTGGGGAGAAGGCTCAAATCCTAAAGGGAGCGACAGGGACAGGTAAGACCTATACCATGAGTCAGGTCATCCAGCGCGTCAATAAACCAACCTTGGTTATCGCCCACAATAAAACTTTGGCAGGTCAGCTTTACGGAGAATTCAAGGAGTTTTTCCCAGACAATGCTGTGGAATACTTCGTTTCCTACTACGATTTCTATCAGCCAGAGGCCTATGTACCATCATCAGATACCTATATCGAAAAAGATAGCTCTGTAAACGATGAAATTGATAAGCTACGACACTCAGCAACGTCGGCCCTCCTTGAGCGTAATGATGTTATCGTTGTGGCTTCTGTTTCTTGTATTTACGGTTTGGGTTCGCCCAAAGAATATGCTGATTCAGCAGTCAGCCTTCGACCAGGCCAAGAGATTTCTCGAGACAAGCTGCTAAATGACCTAGTTGATATCCAGTTTGAGCGAAACGATATTGATTTCCAACGTGGGAAATTCCGTGTGCGTGGCGATGTGGTCGAAATTTTTCCTGCCAGCCGTGATGAGCACGCCTTTCGTGTCGAATTTTTCGGTGATGAGATTGACCGCATTTGTGAGATTGAGAGTCTGACCGGACGTAATCTCGGTGAAGTTGAGCACCTTGTTCTTTTCCCGGCTACTCACTTTATGACCAATGAAGAGCATATGGAAGAAGCCATCAAGAATATTATGGAAGAGATGGAGGCTCAGGTTAAGCAATTTGAAGCCGAGGGGAAACTCATCGAGGCTCAACGTATCCGTCAAAGGACAGAATACGATGTCGAAATGCTCCGTGAGATGGGTTACACCAACGGTGTCGAAAACTACTCGCGCCACATGGATGGTCGAAAAGAAGGCGAGCCACCGTTTACTTTACTTGATTTCTTCCCAGAAGATTTCCTCATCATGATTGACGAAAGTCACATGACCATGGGACAGATTAAGGGAATGTATAACGGAGACCAAGCTCGTAAGAAGATGTTGGTTGATTACGGCTTCCGTTTACCGTCAGCTCTTGATAACCGTCCCCTTCGTCGTGAAGAATTCGAAAGTCATGTGCATCAGATTGTTTATGTATCAGCGACACCAGGTGACTATGAGATGGAGCAGACTGAGACCGTCGTTGAACAAATTATCCGTCCGACAGGGCTTCTTGATCCAGAAGTCGAAGTGCGTCCAACTATGGGTCAAATGGACGATCTTCTCGGTGAGATTAATGCCCGTACTGAAAAAGGTGAGCGTGTCTTTGTAACAACCTTGACTAAGAAGATGGCTGAAGACTTGACGGACTACCTCAAGGAAATGGGTGTCAAGGTCAAATATATGCATTCTGATATTAAGACTTTGGAGCGTACTGAGATTATCCGTGACTTGCGTTTGGGTGTCTTTGATGTTCTTATTGGGATTAACCTTCTCCGTGAGGGGATTGACGTTCCTGAGGTTAGTCTGGTTGCTATTTTGGATGCTGATAAGGAAGGTTTTCTTCGTAATGAACGTGGGCTTATCCAAACGATTGGACGTGCTGCCCGAAATAGTGAAGGGCACGTTATCATGTATGCGGATAAGATTACGGAGTCTATGCAGAAGGCCATGGATGAAACAGCTCGCCGTCGTGAAATCCAAATGGCTTATAATAAGGAACACGGTATCACTCCGCAAACGATTAAGAAAGAAATTCGGGACCTTATTTCGATTACCAAGGTCAATGAAGCAGAAGTGGCAGAGGATACTGTGGACTACAGTGCTATGAACAAGAAAGAACGCCAAGAAGCCATCAAGAAACTTCAAAAACAAATGCACGAAGCGGCAGAACTGCTTGACTTCGAGTTGGCGGCTCAAATCCGTGATATGGTTCTTGAGCTGAAGAGTATGGATTAAGGCTAGTTACATCACTTAGGCATTATAAGTAAGAAAGGAAATATATGTCACGTTCACAAGCAACTATTTTAACTAATATGTGTCTCATCGAAGATGGCCGTGGAAATATTGTCATGCAAATCCGCGATCCAAAGCGTTATTACTGGTCGGGAGCAGCCCTACCCGGTGGCCATATCGAAGCACATGAAGGTCTGGTAGAATCAGTTATCCGTGAGGTTGAAGAAGAAACTGGCTTGACCATCAAAAACCCTAAATTAGTTGGTATGAAGCATTTTTACACGACAGATGATGAGCGTTATCTAGTATTCCTTTATAGAACTTCGGATTTTGAAGGAAAAATCCATTCAACAGAGGAAGGCGAAGTTCGTTGGGTTGCTCGAGAGGAGGTAGCTAATATGGATTTAGCTTATGACATGCTCAATCTGCTACGTGTCTTTGAAGAAGACAATCTCTCAGAACTTTTCTATCGGGAGCGACTCGAAAATGACTTTATCCGAGAATTTTGGTAAGAATATGAACTATTTATTCAAATGAATGAATAGTTTTTTTGTCGTTAAAATCAGATAGGAGAGCTTTAAATAAGTAATTTTTAGATTTTGTAATGACGATAAAATTAATAAAAATGAAAACTTTAATCAATAAAAGTTCATTTTTTCATTGACAAATGCATAATAATGCATTATTATACTTACATAAGTTAATAAATATAGAAAAGAGATTGATTATGAAAACATGGAAAAAACTTTTGTTGGGATTTGCAGGGATCTTTGCTTTGACGACTTTAGCAGCTTGTTCTTCGTCGAAGGACACTTTGGAAAAGGTACAAGATAAAGGAACTTTGACAGTTGCTCTTAATCCACACTTTGCTCCTTTTGAATTCAAGACAATCCAAAATGGTAAGGATACGATTGTTGGGGCAGATGTTGAAATTGCTAAGGCTATTGCAGATGAGCTTGGTGTAAAAGTTAAATTCTCTGAAATGTCTTTTGATAATGTCTTAGCCAATGTTCAATCTGGTAAGGCAGACATCGCCATTTCCGGAATCTCAGCCACTGAAGAACGTCAAAAAATCTTTGATTTCTCAGATACCTACTATGAGTCTGAAACGGTTCTTGTTGTCAAAAAAGATGCGACAGGAACTTACAAACAAACCGGTGATTTTGCTAAAAAATCTGTAGCCGTTCAAAAAGGTTCTATTCAAGAAAGTATCGCCAAAGCCAACTTGTCAGATGCTAATGTGGTATCCTTGGCACAACCTGGTGAAGCTATCAATGAATTGAAATCTGGTCAAGTTGAAGGAGTGGTTCTTGAAAAAGCCATTGCACAAGGTTATGTAGACCAAAACAGTGACTTAGCTGTGTCAGACATTACGCTCAAGTCTGATTCAAAAGATGCCTATGCCGTCGCAATGCCTAAAGGAAGCGATAAGCTAAAAGCAAAGGTTAATAAGGTTATCGCTAAACTCAAAAAAGAAGGTAAGATTGACAGCTATGTTAAAGATGCCTATGCTCTTTCACTTAAGAGCTCTACTAAATAAGGGGTTATTATATGAAGAAATTTTGTTTTATCCTTACAGCTCTAGTCGCTACCTGCTTTCTAGTTGCTTGTAGCGGAAGTCAGGGAGTAAGTCCCAAAACGATTAAGGAAAAGAAGAAAATTGTCGTGGCAACAGAATCTGAATTTGCGCCTTTTGAGTTCAAATCGTTGGTTAACGGCAAAGATACGCTGGTTGGAGCAGATATCGAATTGGCCAAAGCTATCGGTGAAAAACTCGGTGTAAAGGTTGAATTTTCCGTGATGTCTTTTGATAATGTTCTTGCTAACGTGCAAAGTGGTAAAGCCGATATCGCCATTGCAGGGATTTCGGTGACAGACGAACGTAAGAAGGTTTATGATTTTTCAGATAGCTACTATACATCAGAAAATGTAGTGATTGTCAAAAAAGACAAGGTCAATGACTACACAAGCACTGATAGTCTCGCAAAACAAACGGTCGGTACGCAAAAAGGGTCTGTTCAAGAAACCGTTGCTAAGAAACAAATTTCTAAGGCAAGTGTCGTATCACTAGCTTCAAATGGTGAAATGATTAACGAACTCAAGTCAGGACAGCTTCAAGCAGTTGTACTTGAGAAGGCCATTGCAGAAGGTTATATCGCTCAAAATGATGATTTAACCCTTGCCAACTTTAATCTCAAGTCAGATGGCACAGATGCTTATGCTGTCGCAACACGTAAGGGTTCAGATGACTTGCTTAAAGAAATCAATGCCGTCATCAAAGAGACTAAGGACTCTGGAAAATTTGATCAATGGTTGAAAGAAGCATCAACCTACAAACAAAGTAAGTAAATTTAAAGCTCCCGAGCACCTGAAAAGAGTAAATTTCAGTGCTTTCATCAACAACGAAAAGTCTTGTTTGGTCCTCGCTTTATTCACTTAAGGGGAGTCTCCAAAAATTCTTAAATCTAAATGGGGAATACCCCATTTTTTATTGAATTCTCTGCTAAAAACAGTTATTATCAAAGTAGGTAAGTCTGTTCAAATAGACAAATGACATCTTATAGAGTGCTTAAGAAAAGCAAGGAGAAACTATGAAGCTACCACGTTTTGGTGTTGAAGAATGGCTTAATGTCCATGAAAAATCTGCCATATATGATATCGCAGGAGTTTCAATTAAGGCCCTCACAATGGAAGAATTATTTGACCTGTCAGGCCTTGATAAGGATGCCTTTTTTGCCCAACTTCTAAAGAAAAAGATGGATTACGGCTGGATTGAGGGGTCACCAGAGTTCAAAACTCAAGTGGCTAGCTTATACAAGAACATGCCGGTTGATAATATCCTCCAAACCAATGGGGCTACAGGAGCGACGATGCTAGCCCTTTATGCGCTTATTGAGCCTGAGGACCATGTCATCTCCATGTATCCAACTTATCAACAGCTCTATGACATTCCTAAGTCGCTAGGAGCAGACGTGGATCTCTGGGAGGTTGAAGAGGACAAGGGGTGGTTGCCTGATTTGGACCAACTCCGCCGTCTCATTCGTCCTAATACCAAAATGATCTGTATTAACAACGCCAACAATCCTACCGGTGCCCTTATGGACGCTGCTTACCTCGAGGAGCTAGTGGCTATCGCTAAAGAAGTAGACGCCTATATCTTCTCAGATGAGGTCTATCGCAGTTTTGACCAGCCTACGCCTTCTATTGTAGATTTGTATGAAAAGGGCATTGCCGTCAATAGTCTGTCAAAGACCTATTCCATTCCCGGTATTCGTGTGGGTTGGGTAGCTTCTAACACTGAGGTAGCGGACATTCTGCGTGACTACCGCGACTACACGATGATTTGTGCTGGTGTCTTTGATGATATGGTGGCTACCCTTGTCTTGGAAAATAAAGAAGCCATCCTAGAGCGTAATCGTCAGATTGTAGAGGAAAATCTAGCTCTTATGGATGCCTGGATTGCCAAGGAACCTAAGGCATCATGGATTAGACCTGCTAGTGTTTCCACATCTTTCGTCAAATTAGATGTGAATCGTCCTATCGAAGATTTTGCTTTGGAGCTTCTTCAGGACTATGGTGTTCTTGTGGTTCCGGGTAACCGTTTTGACAAGGAGTCCCATGTCCGCATCGGTTATTGCTGTGACAAGGAAGTTCTTCAAAAGGGCTTAGAAAAATTGTCGCAATTTCTTAATAAATGTTGACAATGCTACTAATTTTAAGTAAAATAACAAGCGAAAAATTATATTTATACAGGAGTTTCTTATGAAAATGAAAAAACTTTTCCTTGGGGCTATGGCTCTCCTTGCTACTGTGACTTTAGTAGCTTGTGGGTCAAAAAAGGATGCTTACTTATCCATTAAAGAAAATAAAAAACTTGTCGTGGCTGTCAGCCCAGACTATGCTCCATTTGAGTTCAAAACTTTGGTAGATGGTAAAGACCAAGTAGTTGGTTCAGATATCAAGTTGGCACAAGCTATCGCTGATGAACTCGGTGTTAAGCTTGAAGTTACAACAATGAGCTTTGACAATGTCCTTTCTAGCCTTCAATCAGGTAAGGCTGATCTTGCTATTTCAGGTATCTCAGTAACAGACGAACGTAAGAAAACCTTTGATTTCTCATATCCTTACTACGAAACACAAAATGCTATCATCGTTCGCAAAGATCAAGAGTCTACTTACTCAAGTCTTGATGCTTTCAAAGGTAAGAAAGTAGCAGTTCAAAAAGGTACCATTGAAGAAGGCCTTGCTAAGAAACAATTGAAAGATTCAACAGTCGTATCACTTACAGCAATGGGTGAGGCGATTAACGAGGTGAAATCTGGCCAAGTTGATGCTGTTGACCTTGAAAAACCAGTAGCAGAAGGTTACGTGGCACAAAATTCAGATTTGGCTTTGGCAAGCGTTGCCCTCAAAGTTGATGATGGCGATGCAAAAGCAGTCGCTATGGCTAAAGGCAACGAAAGATTGAAAGAAGTAGTCAACAAAGTCGTCAAGAAATTGAAAGCAGATGGTACTTACGACGAGTACATCAAGGATGCTTCTAAATACACAGCAGTTGAATAAATCAGTAGCTAGGGGAGATGCCTCCTCTAGTTTTTGTATAGGAAAAAACTTGGATAGTTTTAGTAGACTTAGAAGTCAACTGTAATAGCAAAAATTCCTAAACTTAAATATATTTCTTGACAGAAAAAGGCGAGTCTTGTATACTTGAATAGAACGTGTAAAATGTTACATTATCTTGAGGAGGTGAATTCAATGTCAAAAACAGTAGTACGTAAAAACGAATCACTTGACGACGCTCTTCGTCGTTTCAAACGTTCTGTGACTAAAGCTGGTACTCTTCAAGAGGCTCGTAAACGTGAACATTACGAAAAACCTTCTGTAAAACGTAAACGTAAATCAGAGGCAGCTCGCAAACGTAAAAAATTCTAATTAAGAATGAAATTAACAGAAAAAAGCTTGAGTCTTCTCAAGTTTTTTTCTTTTCATCGAATAAAGAAGTCGGTTAGTAGGTATGAGATACAAAAAATAAGACGTCTGAGATTTCAGACGTCTTAAGTTTCATATGTCTTTAGTTGAACAAATAAAGATTATTTGTTTGCAAGAAGGTCGCGGATTTCAGTAAGCAATTCTTCTTGTGATGGACCTGCTGCTTCAGCAGCATCTTCAGCTTCTTTTTTGCTAAGAGCAGTTGCTTTGCTAGCAGCTTTAACAACGAAGAAGAGAGTAGTACCAACGATGATGAAGTTGATAACTGCGCTCAAGAAGCTACCGTATGCGATACCGTTCCATGACAATTTAGAGAGGTTTTCAACGTTAGCGGCCTTAACAACTGGGTTAAGGATAAGTGGTGTGATGATATCACCAACAAGTGAAGTGATGATAGCGTTGAAAGCGGCCCCCATAACAACGGCTACAGCAAGATCAAGGACGTTACCCTTGAACAAAAAGTCTTTAAGTTCTTTAATCATTTTGACAATGAATCCTTTCTTTTATTTACTTTTAATATTTTATCTGATTTTGTAAATCTTGACAAGAGATTTGCTCATGTAAAATCAATTTTATTTTACTTTCATTTTTCATCGTGTTATAATTAGGGGTAATGCAATTATGGTAAGATAGGGGGCGATTAGATGGTGATTGATAAAGCTTTAATAGAAGATATTAAGAGCAGTACCAACATCGTCGACGTAATTGGCGAAGTTGTCAGTCTTAATCGTGCAGGTCGCAATTACCTGGGTCTCTGCCCCTTCCATAAGGAGAAAACCCCCTCATTTAACGTTATTGAGGACAGACAGTTTTACCATTGTTTTGGTTGCGGAAAGTCTGGGGATGTCTTTAAATTTTTAGAGGAATACCGTCAGATTTCTTTCCAAGAAAGTGTCAAGGTTCTGGCAGACCGCTTAGGTATTGCAGTTACGATAGACGCACCAAGACAGGCTCAGCAACAGAATTCTCCTAACCAAGCTTTCTATGATCTTCATGAGGATGCGCTTAAGTTTTATCACGCAGTCCTGATGACGACCAAGATAGGAGAAGCAGCGCGTGCCTACCTCTATGAGCGTGGTATGACTGACGATTTACTTAAGACCTTCCAGATTGGTCTAGCCCCTGACGAACCAGATTATCTCTATCAGTCTGTATCAAAAAAATATGACGAAGAGGTACTGACAGAATCAGGTCTTTTTAATCTTTCTGAAAGTAATCGTCTTTTCGATACTTTTAAAAATCGAATCATGTTTCCGCTTAAGAATGAGTTTGGAAAGACTATCGGTTTTTCAGGGCGTGTTTGGACTAAGGAAGATATTGAAAAAGGACAAGCCAAGTACAAAAATACAAGGGCTACCCGCATTTTCAATAAATCTTATGAACTCTACCACCTCGATCAGGCTAAGCCAGTGATTCAGAAGACTCATGAGGTCTATCTGATGGAGGGATTCATGGATGTCATTGCTGCCTATAGGGCTGGGCATGTTAATGCTGTGGCTTCTATGGGGACGGCATTGACTCCTGAACATGTCAATCGTCTGCGTAAACTCACCAAGAAAATTGTTCTGACCTATGATGGTGATAAGGCTGGGCAAAATGCGATTGCCAAGTCTCTTGAGCTTTTATCGGATTTTCAAGTCGATATTGTTAAAATTCCAGACAATATGGACCCTGATGAATATCTACAGAAAACATCCGAAGAGGCTTTGGGGAAACTCTTGGTCGAGTCCCGCATTTCAGATGTGGAATTTTGGATTGGACAGCTCAAGCCTGCTAATGTAGACAATCTTCAAGCAGAGATTGCCTATGTTGAGCAGATTGCTAAGATTATTGCCAAGTCACCTTCTGTGACGGCACAAAATTCTTACATTTCTAAGGTGGCTGACCTTTTGCCTGACTTTGATTTTTTCCAAGTCGAGCAAGCGGTCAATAACGAACGGTTGACCATGAGGAATCAGCAGACGGCTCAATTATCGGCTGCTAGTAATAGTGCTTATGAGTCTTCAGCGTCAGGATTCAGAGGGACGGTCAAACTACCTTCTACACCTAAGATTACAGGTCTTCGTCGAGCGGAAAATCAACTCTTCCATCGTATGCTTAATCATCCTATGATTTTGAATGACTATCGCATGAGAGAGGAGTTTTTCTTCCAAACACCTGAGTTAGAGGAGCTTTATCATATTCTGAAACAGGATGGTCAGATTGATACCGTAGCTTTGTCTCTACTTTCTCAAGAGGTGCAAACAGCCTATTATCAGGTTTTAGAGGAGATTTTACCACCTGAAACCAGTCTTGAAGAAGTTCAGGCTATCGAAGAGCGTAGAAATCATTTATTGAGGGAACAGGACTTTCGTAAGCAAAGTAAACAAATAAGAGAATCAAGTAACCACGGTGATGTGGATGCAGCGGTGGAAGCCCTGCAGATGCTCATCGCCCAAAAACGAGATATGGAGTAACACATGGCAAAGAAAAAACAAAATACAGCATTTAACGTTCAAGTCGCTGATTTCATTCGTAACCACAAAAAAGCTGGTACAGCAATTGATGATGAAGTCACAGAAAAACTAGTTATCCCATTTGTTCTTGATGCTGATGGGATTGATGACCTTTTGGAACGTTTGACAGACGGTGGTATCTCTATCACTGATAAGGACGGAAATCCTTCATCTAAATATGTTGTTGAAGCCCCAAAACCAGAAGAGTTGACAGACGAGGAACTTCTTGGCTCAAACTCAGCTAAGGTCAATGATCCTGTTCGTATGTACCTCAAAGAGATTGGGGTAGTTCCTCTCTTGAGTAACGAAGAGGAAAAAGAATTGGCTATCGCTGTTGAAAATGGTGACTTGGAAGCTAAACAACGTTTGGCAGAAGCCAACCTTCGTTTGGTAGTCTCAATCGCTAAACGCTATGTGGGACGTGGTATGCAGTTCTTGGACTTGATTCAAGAAGGTAACATGGGGCTTATGAAAGCCGTTGATAAATTTGACTACTCTAAGGGTTTCAAATTCTCAACTTATGCGACATGGTGGATCCGTCAAGCAATCACTCGTGCTATCGCAGACCAAGCACGTACCATCCGTATCCCAGTTCACATGGTTGAAACTATTAATAAATTGGTGCGTGAGCAACGTAACCTCTTGCAAGAGTTGGGACAAGACCCAACACCTGAGCAAATCGCTGAACGTATGGATATGACTCCGGATAAGGTTCGTGAGATCCTTAAGATTGCTCAAGAGCCAGTTTCTCTAGAAACACCTATCGGTGAAGAAGATGATAGCCATTTGGGTGACTTTATCGAGGATGAAGTTATTGAAAATCCAGTAGATTACACAACTCGAGTGGTTCTTCGTGAACAATTGGATGAAGTGCTTGATACCCTTACAGACCGTGAAGAGAATGTTCTTCGTCTCCGTTTTGGTCTTGACGATGGGAAGATGCGTACTTTGGAAGATGTTGGTAAAGTCTTCAACGTTACTCGTGAACGTATTCGTCAGATCGAAGCTAAAGCCCTTCGTAAATTGCGCCACCCAAGTCGTAGTAAACAACTTAAAGACTTTATTGAAGACTAAGATAGTAAATGGAAGGGGCCTGATTATTAGGTCCTGATTTTGGAGGAAAAGCTATGTCTGAAGTAAAATACACTGAAGCAGAAATTGAAAAAATCAAAGACCGCATCTTGGAAGCCTTAGAAATGGTCATTGACCCAGAGTTGGGGATTGATATTGTCAACCTAGGCCTTATTTACGATATCCGTTTCCAACAAGACGGCTATACTGAAATCGATATGACCTTGACGACTATGGGATGCCCCTTAGCAGATCTTTTGACAGACCAAATCTATGACGCTATGAAAGAAGTGCCTGAAGTCACTAAGACTGAGGTTAAATTGGTCTGGACACCAGCATGGACTATCGAAAAGATGAGCCGCTATGCCCGTATCGCCCTAGGTATTCGTTAGGAGAAGGCTTATGAAAACACTGGCTATCGTTGTTCCTTGTTATAACGAGGAAGAGACTATCCACCCTTTTTTAGAGGCTTGTCAGGCAGTTGAACGACAAATGGCCAATCAGTTGACTTTCAACTATTATTTTGTCAATGACGGTTCAAAAGATCGAACTTTGGAAGTTTTGAGACAGGTTTCAAAGCAATTTGAGAATGTCCACTATCTCTCCTTCTCTCGTAATTTCGGGAAGGAAGCAGGCTTACTTGCAGGCCTTGAAGCAGCTGAAGGCGACTACGTCACAGTTATGGATGCCGATCTTCAAGATCCACCCGAACTGCTCATCGAGATGTATGCCAAAATTCAAGAAGGTTACGACGTTGTCGGGACACGACGTGCTGACCGCAAGGGGGAGCCACCTATTCGTTCACTCTTTGCTAAGGCCTTCTATTGGTTGATTAATAAAGTTTCTGACACAGAAATGGTAGACGGGGCGCGTGATTTCCGTTTGATGACGCGTCAGGTTGTTGACGCCATCCTTGAGCTCAAGGAAGTGAATCGCTTTTCAAAAGGGCTCTTTTCTTGGGTCGGCTTTGATGTGGCCTACGTCTCTTATGAAAATCGTGAACGTGTGGCAGGAGAAACCTCATGGTCTTTCTGGAGCCTATTGAACTATTCACTTGATGGCTTTATCAACTTCTCCGAAGTACCGTTGAAGCTTGCCACATGGGCAGGAACCTTCTCATTCTTAATCTCTTTGGTTGGAATTGTCTTTGTCGTTATCCGAAAACTAACTATAGGTGGGAGTGTTGCAGGCTGGGCAAGCCTTGTCTCAATCATCCTCTTTATCGGAGGAATCCAACTCTTAGCCTTGGGGATCATCGGTCACTACATTTCCAAGATTTTTTTAGAAACCAAGAAGCGACCAGTTTATATTGTTAAGGAAAAAGGGTGAAGGAATGAGTGGAGAGTTTTTAGGAGTGTTTCATAACTTAAAGGATTATATCAAGAGAAATAAATTTGTTTTATCTCTTATCTTAGGTGTTTATCTTTTAGTTAACATTAACATCAGCTTAGCTGAGTATCCGTACATTGATGATATAGGCCGTCAAATTCTGGGTTATACAGGATTTTCTGAACATTACTCTAGATATTTGAGTGAATTCTCAGCACGTCTTATTCAAGGTGGTGCTCATTTAACGGATCCTGGGCTGACTACAAATATTATCACAGCCTTCATATTAACATTTGCAAGCACGATATTATTGTTTGTACTGTTTCCATCGAAAAAGGTTACTCCAGTTTTAGCCCTAGCTTCAACTGTAATTGGAATAAATCCTTGGTTTTTAGAGCCTTTGAGCTTTAGGTTTGACAACCCATTTATGTCACTAAGTATTTTAGTGTCAATACTTCCTTTTATCTTCTGGGAGTCTAGAAAATTATTTAGCGTATGTTCAGTTGTATGTATTTATCTTATGTGTAATTCATACCAAGCATCATCGGGAATATATATTCTAATGACGCTCACACTGCTCTTTTTAGAGGTAGTTTACAGCGGTAAATTGAATATAAAGAGTTTAATCTGTTCAGTTTTATCCTATGTTGGGGGCATGGCTTTATATAAAATACAAATTACTATCAAGCCACCAATTTTTGCCGACCAAGGAAAAATACCAAGTTTATTACATCTTCCTAGTATTATGCTTGCGAATGCTAAAGGGTATCTGAAAAATATTTATCTTCAAAGCTCGAAAGTTTGGATTCTTTTATTCCTAGTAATACTTATCTTATTAGTATTTAATATAGTTAGTAGTAGTAAGCAAAAGAAAATTGTAGCGTTAGTTTTTACGTTTGCTTGGCTAGGTTTAGGAAGTATTTTGAGTTATGGAAGCTACTTAATACTTTCAGAACAATTTTATTTGTTGAGACCCAGATATGAATATGGATTGGGAATCTTTGCGTCCATTGTGTTAGTTATTTCTTTAGGAATAACCAATCGAAACCAGATTATTAATATTTTAAAATCTGTACTTTCTAGTTTACTCATTTTTTATTTCCTTGCTTTTTCATTTATTTATGTAAGCAATTTAAAGCAACAGAATAATACATTTGAAGTACAAAGTGCTATGCTAGGAAATAGTTTGAATAAGTATTTGAATGATAAAAATAATGTGGTCAATATTAATCATTTTGTTGCTAATTCCCCTATCTATGAAAATGCGACCTCGGTCTATCCAATGATTAGTAGTTTAATTATGCCTAATACTAATGTTTCTTGGGATATGACGATGAGATTTAATGCAATCACAAAATTAAATGTTGATTTTAGACCATTTGATGCAGCTACGGTAAATTCAGAGTATAAACAATTAGAAACAACCAAAATGTATAATGTTTATACCAAAGATAATGAACTTTTTGTCGTGATGAAATGATAAATTATATTTTATGAAAGCAGATTTTTTCTGCTTTTTTTGATAAAATTAAAGTGCTATTAATGAAAATTACAAGGAGAAAAATATGATTTTAGTAACAGGTGCAAATGGGCAACTCGGAACTGAGCTTCGTCACCTTCTTGATGAACGTAACGAAGAATATGTAGCAGTAGATGTGGCAGAAATGGACATCACGGATGCTGACAAAGTAGATGAAGTTTTTGCGGAAGTAAAACCAACCTTGGTTTATCACTGTGCTGCTTACACAGCTGTTGATGCTGCTGAAGATGAAGGTAAAGAACTTGACTATGCTATTAACGTGACTGGTACTGAAAATGTCGCTAAGGCTGCCGAAAAACATGGTGCAACGCTTGTTTATATTTCAACGGACTACGTTTTTGATGGTGAAAAACCAGTAGGTCAAGAGTGGGAAGTTGATGACAAACCAGATCCACAGACAGAGTACGGTCGTACAAAACGTATGGGTGAAGAACTAGTCGAAAAACATGTGTCAAACTACTATATTATCCGTACTGCGTGGGTATTCGGTAACTATGGTAAGAACTTTGTCTTCACCATGCAAAACCTTGCTAAGACTCACAAGACACTTACAGTTGTTAATGACCAACACGGTCGTCCAACTTGGACACGTACTTTGGCAGAGTTTATGACTTATTTGGCTGAAAACCGTAAGGAGTATGGTTACTATCATTTGTCAAATGATGCAGCAGAAGATACAACTTGGTATGACTTTGCGGTTGAAATCCTCAAAGATACTGATGTTGAAGTGAAACCTGTTGATTCAAGTCAATTCCCAGCTAAAGCTAAGCGCCCACTTAACTCAACAATGAGTTTGGCTAAGGCTAAGGCTACAGGGTTTGTCATCCCAACATGGCAAGATGCTTTGAAAGAGTTTTACAAACAAGAAGTGAAATAAGAATACTTAATGAGCTTTTTAAGTTAAAAGAGAGAACGTGTGTCATGCTGTTCTCTCTTTTTTCATTGAGAATATGATATAATTAATGGAATATAGTTATCGAAAGAGAGTGAAATAATTGAAAAAAGTAACTGCCCAAAAGGTATTTTTCTGGAATATTTTAGGAAGTATGTCTTCAGCTGCTGTTTCAGTTATACTTCTTTTTATTGTTACACGTGCTTTAAATAGTGTTTCAGCGGATACCTATAGTTTTGCCTATGCGATTGCGAATCTCTTTGTTATTGTAGCAAGTTTTCAAGTTAGAGATTTCCAAGCGACAGATATAAGAGAGAAGTATTCTTTTGATACTTATTTCGTAACAAGGATTATTTCAAACGTTGCAATGGTTCTTCTTTTAGTGACGTATTTAATTTTTAATACAAATACTCACTCAAATCTAGGGATAATTTTTTGGGTATCTTTTTTCCGTGTTAGTGAAGCTTTATCGGATGTTTTTCAAGGATTATTTCAGCAGAAGGAACGTTTGGATATTGCCGGGAAATCACTGTTTTTGAGAAATACTATTTCAACAATTGTATTTGCTTTAACTCTAGTCATCTCAAAAAATCTATTGTGGTCCGTGATTTCACAAACTATTAGTTCATTTGTTTTTATTGCTCTATTCGATTACCCTCATTCAAAGTTCTTCCATCGCTTAAATCTTATGAGTGTTAAGCCGAGTAATATTATCAATGTATTGAAAGATTGCTTACCTTTATTTATTAATGCTTTTTTGTTGGTCTCAATTTATAATCAGCCTAAATATGCTTTGAATGATATTTTTAATCAAGGTTTGATTGAAAATGGTGTTCAGCGAGATTTTAGTATTTTATTTACACCAATTTTTGCAATGAATCTTATGATTGTATTTCTTAGACCGATGATTACGCAACTTGCAGTCTTTTTAGAAGAAAAGAAGATTTCTCATTTTGTCACTTACAAGAATAATCTCTTCAAGATTTTATTTGGAACTTGTACATTAATATTTCTGATTGGTGCTTTTATAGCCATTCCAGCTTTGGATATTGTATATGGGACTAACCTTAAACAGTATCAGACTAGTTTTGTTGTTTTGTTGCTTGGAGGAATTGCAAGTACTTTTTCAACTGTATGTGATAACATTTTGACAATATTTAGGAAACAACATTTTTTAGTTATTTCCTTTATCGTAGGCTATATTGTGTCAATCTTAACTGCCAAGCCTCTAGTGTCGAAATTTGAAATTTTTGGAGCCTCATTATCATTTCTTTGTGCGATGATAGCATGGCTACTTGCTTCTCTAGTAATTTATTTTGTAACAAATCCATATACAATCTTTAGAAGGAAAAAATAATTGACATGAAATTTTCTATCATTATTCCAGCATATAATGTGGCAGATTATTTAGAAAACTGTGTAGAGAGTATTCTTAAACAAACATATGATAATTATGAAGTTATAATTGTAAATGATGGTTCAACAGATGAGACAGGTAAAATAGCTGATGATTTGTCATTACAATTTAAACAAATTAATGTAATTCACCAATCTAATGGAGGTGCTTCAAAAGCTCGTAATACAGGGATGAAAGAAGTTGTTGGTGATTATATTTTATTTTTAGATGGTGATGATTTTTGGAGTGATATCTACTTTTTAGATCAGGTTGCTAGTGAACTAAATAAGCAACTAGTAGATGTTGTTATTTTTGGTTATAGTTATTACTATGATAATGAAATTAAAGAGATTCCAGTTTCTCGTTTAAACGACTTAATCGAAGCTACTAATTTTGGATTATTCAATGGTCCTAATTGGAATAAATGTATTTCTAAGGAATTAATTAATAAAGAGTTAAGTTTTCCTGAAGATTTGGTCTCTGAAGATAGTTTGTACTGTTCATCAATAATGAAGATGATGGAAAGTTTTTCTGTAATTAATAGCACTCAGTACATGTATCGTCAGAACAGAGTTGGAAGTTTAACAAATGTAGTGAAAGAAAGAAATGTATTAGATACTCTTAAGGGAATTAGTAGAGGTTTATCTGATGAAAAGTCATTATCTGAAGTTAAACGTAAAGCCCTAAACACCTATTTTACAATTTCTTATATTTCAATTCTTCCTTACGCTAGGCCATATTTATTTAACCAAGAAATACGTGATTTGTTAATTCAATATAAGTATTTGTTGAGAAATTCAAGTCATATAAACAACAAATCATTTAAAATGACAGGTATCTTTGCTTCGATTTTGGGAATTAATATCTCAACAAGGTTATTTTCTCACCTTCTGAAATTTTATAAAAAATAATAGATAGAAAGTATAATATGTCTAATCCAACCGTTTCAGTCATAATTCCTGTATATAACGCACAAGAGGGAATTAAACAATGCCTGGATTCTCTTCTAAATCAATCATTTACAGATTTTGAGATTATTCTGTTAAATGATGGCTCTACAGATAATAGTTTAGAAGTTATTAAAAAGTATGCAGCTGATAATGATTTTATCCGAGTAATTGATAAAGAAAACGAGGGAGTTGCTAAAACCAGAAATAAGGGTATACAACTTGCTAATGGAAAGTACATTGTATTTATCGATAATGACGATTTTGTTGATTCAGATTATTTAGAGCGTTTTTATAATGAAATAGATCAAGAACAACTAGATATTGTTCTTGGTGGTTATAAGCGTGTTAATCAGGAAATGAAGACGCTTTTTAAACAAGATTTAACACAATCTGAATGGTCTAAGTATATAGTCGTTGCACCTTGGGCACGTATTTATCGAACTTCGTTTTTAACAGATAATAATATCCAGTTCTTTGATTATCCAATAGGTGAAGATGTTATCTTCACTTTGACTGCTTACAATCTAACAGAAAGAATTAAAATAATTGATTATAATGGCTATAATTGGTTTTTTAATGAGAAGAGTATATCAAACACATCTCAAAGAGGGTTTAATCCGAATATAGATATTGTGTATTTCTTGAGTCACTTGCTTCAAGTTGCTGGTGATTCAAAATATATTCGCTATTTTATTAAACGATATTACATATGGTACTTACTCTTTTCTGGAAGAGCAGCTTCAAGTTCATCGTTTATGGATCAATATAGAAGAATTAAGCAATGGATTTCTAAAGAAAATCTTGATTCAAATTTAACACCATTATCATCTGAGATAACTGGAGAAAGAATTCAAACAGTTATTTCTGTAATGGCTTTTAGAACTTTGGAACGCTTAAGATTAGTTTCACTGTTTTCGATATTTTACTGTAAAGGAAAGGAGAAGTAGTTGAGAGTTTTAATGATAATTCCTGCCTACAATGAGGAGGAAAGTATTTTCGACACGGTAACGAGTATCTTGAATTACCGCAAGAAAGTTGATTTTGATCTGGACTATGTTGTTATCAATGATGGATCAACAGATAAGACAAAACAAATTCTGGAAGAGAATCATTTTAATGCGGTTAATCTCGTGATGAATCTTGGAATTGGCGGTGCAGTTCAAACAGGATATAAATATGCACTAGAGCATGACTATGATGTAGCAGTTCAATTTGATGGCGATGGCCAGCATGATATTGAATCCTTGTCAGATTTGCTAGAACCAATTCGAAAAAATGAAGCAGACCTAGTTATTGGTTCTCGCTTTGTTGGTGATGTTAAGTCTGAATTTCAAACAACTTTTATGAGGCGCTTCGGAATTAGTGTTATTTCCAACCTTATCAAATGGACAACTGGACAAAGAGTTTTAGATACAACTTCGGGGTACCGTTTGGCTGATAAAGATGTTATTAAACAGTTCGCTAAGCGTTATCCAATCAAATATCCAGAACCAGAAACCATTGTTCATATTTTGAAACGTAAATATCGAGTTGTTGAACGACCAGCAAATATGTTTGAACGTACTGGTGGTGTTTCTTCCATTACGCCAATTAAATCGATTCGATATATGCTTGAAGTGTGTTCGTCGATTGTTATTGCAGCCTTTATGAGGGAGAGTGAATAATGTCAGTTTTATCTATTGTGATGTTGGTAGCTTCCATCTTTTTCCTTTATCTAGTCATTAGAAATATCAATAAGAACAATATCTTATTTGAACAGGCCTTCATGTGGATTGTCATCAGTCTGGTAATGATTGTTATTTCGATTTTTGATGTTATTCCAGTTTATTTTGCAGGATTACTTGGATTTGAACTGACTTCGAATTTTTTGCTGTCGCTTGCTATCTTTTTCTTATTGGTCATCGCTTTCCTACAAACCATGACTTTATCGAAACAAAAAGAGCAGATTAAACATTTAGTTCAGGAATTATCTATTCTAAAAAGTCATGTAGAAGAGAAAGAGGAAAAGAATGAATGATAATCATACTTGGGTAATTTGCGCTTATGGAGAAAGTGATTATCTTGAAGCCTGTATTCAATCTTTAAAAAATCAAACTCTTTATTCTCAAATTATCTGTTATAGTTCAACGCCACTTGATTCGATTAAGGAGCTTTGCCAGCGTTATGATATCCCATTTTATACTAAACAAGGTGGGGGGATTGGTAAGGATTGGAATAATGCCATTTCTTTTGTAGGAACAAAATATGCTACTATCGCCCATCAGGACGACTACTATGAGCCAAGATATGCAGAAAAAGTATTGGCCAAGATGGAAAAAACTAGTGATGTTCTAATCGGATATTCTGATTATTTTGAAGAAAAAAATGGTCTTAAGATCCCTGCAAATACAAACCTCAAGATTAAAACCTTGATGCTAAAAACAATGAATCTTTTTCCTAGTAGTCATTTTTGGCGTAACCGCGTAATGGCCTTTGGTAATCCAATTTGTTGTCCAGCTGTCACCTATAACCTTGAAAAATTGAAGAATTTCTATTTTGATGAGGGAATGAAGGTCAGCCTTGATTGGTATGCTTGGTATAAGATTAGTGAATACAAGGGACGTTTTGTTTATGTGTCAGATAAGCTAATGTGTCACCGAATTCATGAGGAATCTGAGACTTCTAAGACTATTGCTGATAATACTCGTAGTAAAGAAGATTTGTATATGTACCAACTTTTTTGGCCAAAATGGATAGCAAACATTCTTATGAAACAGTATGTAAAAAGTCAGAAGACGAATGGATAGTGTACAAAAAAAATTATAAAGCAGAATCATTCTGCTTTTTTTGTTGCTCAATAGCAAGAGGACTTTTTCTTTTTTGTATAAACTATAGTATAATTAAGGTGGTATGCACTTTCAAAGATTACTACTTTAGTCAATCTTTGAAGCCTAGTAGTATTAGTAATTTTCAGGTACTAATTGATATTTTGTTAAACAAAATGGATGGAAAAATGAATAATTTAATCTCAGTGGTTGTGACTTGTTACAATCATGAAAAGTATATTGAGCAGTGTCTGCGAAGTGTTTTTAATCAGACCTATACTAATATCGAATTAATCGTTTTGGATGATGGTTCGACGGATAGTTCAACTCAAATTATCCAAGAGGTTTTGAAGGATTCACCTTTTGGGACAAGATTTGAAACTCATGAAAACCTTGGAGTGGTAAATAATCGAAATTTAGGACTCGAGCTTATTAGAGGTGATTATTTGCTATTTGTAGATAGTGATAACTACCTCGATGCGGATTATGTGGAACAGTTGTATAGTAAGTTGACGGAAACAAATGCTGACATCGTTTACTGTGATCTTTTTAACCCAGAAAAAGAAGAGTTCTACCTCAAAAGCCGTGAATTTGACTTAACTGCTTTCCTAAATGCTAGTTTTATTGATAATTGTTCTTTGATTCGTAGAAGTATTATTGGAAATACTCGTTATGATGAGAAGTTAAATCGTAAAAAGCTTGAAGATTATGACTTTTTATTGAACTTGATTATTAATAACGGTGCTAAAGCGGTATATCAACCAAGCACTAAGCTTAATTATCGTGTCTTTGAAACAGGGTCAATTTCTGGACGTGACTCCGTTCGCTACCATTATGAAATCTATCTTGACATTCTTGAGAAGTATCTTGATAAGCTTCCTCATGAAGTTTACAAGGCAGTTTGTGATAACCTCATGGTTTTGGAAGAGCGGTTGGATAGCTTGCTTAAACATCACGATGAAGTGACAGACTATGTTAATCGCTTGAAAAAAGAACGCGATCAACTTGAACAAAGGAAAGATGCACAATCTAAGCGATTGAAGGACGCCCATAAAGAGATTGAGCTTATCCGAAGTTCACTGTCATATCGTTTAGGTAATGCCCTTATCACACCTATAAAGACAGTAGGAGTCATTGCTAAGAATCCAAAAGCTATTAAAAATTATTTGAGAGCTTTAAAAGTCAAAGTGATACAGCTACGTCGTCGAATGACACCTCTTAAGGTTCGCCAGTTACGACGTCTCAGAAATAGTCAACGCTCCGCCTTGTCACATAATGGTAAGAAAGCGTTGGTTTATGTTATTTTTGAGTCTGAAGCTCGTCTTCAAGAATACAAATTACGTTTCTTACAAGCCTTGGCTCCATTGGTAGATGATGTTATTGTCGTTGTCAATGGACAGCTTCACGATGATGATATTAATACCCTTGAGGCCTACGGTAAGGTTTTGACTCGTGATAACAAGGGATATGATACTGCGGCCTTTAGAGAAGGGATTTTTGCCTTTGGTAAAGACAAGCTTAAAGATTACGACCAGCTCCTCTTGGTGAATGATACTAACATTGGTCCGATGAGAGATTTGTCTCAAGTATTCCAGGAAATGGCTGACAAGCAGCTAGATTTCTGGGGAATTTCTTTTGGAGAAGAGCAAGAAGATGTTACTAAGGAGAATCCTTATGGCTACATTCCTAAGCATCTTCAATCTTATTTCCTAGTTATTGAAAAGCTCATGCTAAACGATGATGACTTTTATGAGTACTGGACACACTTGACGGATACAGATTCTCGTGATAAAGCTATTGGTCGACATGAGACACGTTTTACCAAGCATTTTGCTGATTTAGGTTATCGTTATGATGCGGTTGTGCAAGAATACGAAGATTCTGCCATGTATATCCACCCACTTAAGATGCTCAAAGCAGGTAGTCCTTTGGTGAAATACACGGCTCTGAAAAATTATGATGAAGACCAGTTCTTGTGGCAAGGTCTGGACCGTGATTCAGAAGTCCCTGACTTGTTAGAGTTTGTTTCAGAAGAAACAGATTACCCAGTGTCGATTCTGGAAGATATTGTAAATAAATTTAAGGCGGTTCCACGTGATCAATATATTTTATTGATTGATGGGGTTGAAAATATTATTCCGCAATGTACCCGTTACCGTGTCTTGAACAAGGCAGAGCAATTACGTAAGCATGGTTTTGCAGTCAAAGTTGTTAACCTATCTGATTTCCAACTATCGATGGCTCAAAACGCTAGTCACATCATTATCTACCGTTCACCAATCTCACCTGAACTTTTGCGTCTCTGTCATTTGGCTAAGGAATATGGAAAACCTGTCTTCTTTGATATTGATGATTTAGTCTTTGATACAGTTTATACAGATCAATTGAGTTATACGCAAGGGCTTAATTCGGTTGAAAAAGGAAACTATGATGCAGGTGTTCGAAATTATGGTTATATGCTAGAAAACTGTGATGGTGCCATTACTTCGACTAACCAGTTGCAGGAGGAGCTGTTTAAGTATCAAAGTAAGGTTTTACTTAATCGAAACTTGGCTTCTGATGACTTAATCGCTATTAGTAGTCAATACATCAAAGATTACTCTCAAACATCCGATATTGTTAAGATTGGTTATTTCTCTGGTTCCATTAGTCATAATGAGAATTTTGAATTGATTAAACCAGCTATTAAAGAATTGCTTACAAAATATAGCAATGTCCAATTACATATTGTCGGGATTTTGGATATTCCGCAAGATATGAAGCCCTTTGAAAATCAAATTGTAACTCACGATTATGTGGACTGGGACAAATTGCCTGCCTTGATTAGTGAGGTTGATATTAACCTGGCACCGCTTGTGGATTCTATCTTTAATCGTGCGAAATCTGAAATTAAATGGATTGAAGCTGGCTTGGTCAAAGTACCAACAGTTGCGAGCAAGATAGGAGCTTTCTCAGATGCCATCGTTGACGGTGAAACAGGATTGTTGGCTACCGATGAAGAGTGGTTTGACAAGCTTGAAGCCTTGGTGCTATCTCCAGAATTAAGACAGAAAATTGCAGATGCTGCTTATCGGGCTGTTCTTGAAAACTGTACCTTAAGCAAGAAAGATGATATGGTGACTTATTTTGAACAGAATTAAACAAATAAAAGTTGAAAATTTATTTTTCATATTAGCGACGATTTTTATTTTCTCGTTTATGTTTGTATTTCCAATTAATCGTGTGCCAGATGAAACAAACCACGCGCGTATGACTTGGGAAACTTTCCATAAACCAACCAAAACGTCTTTTAAGTGGATGGATGAGATTCCAAGTAATGATAAGGTTAAGTTAGCGGAATATAAACAGATTTTTGCTCAAAAGATTGATATGAGTAAGGAACCCTTTCAATTTGGTGTGAGCTTAAAAACAATCTCCTTTATTCCACAGTTGATAGGGATGACGATTGGAAGTTGGATTAGTCCTACAGTCGGGATGATCATCTATATGGGACGCATTTTTAATGCACTGGCCTATATACTAGGAATTTACTTTTTAATACGTTATTTCAAGTATGGGAAAACAGCCCTAATGTTTATTTCGCTGCTACCTATTATGGTTCAGCAAGCTTCATCACTTTCTTATGATGTGATGAACTATTTGGAAGTGATGTTAGCTCTTGGTTTTATCACCAATCTTGCCTATTCTAAACGTTTTACTAATCGTAATTTTATCCAGGTGATAGGTCTAGCGATTTTGCTTCTAGCAACCAAGCCAAATAATGTTTTATTGTTGGGATTGATTCCGTTTGTACCGCTAGAGTTTGAAGGTGTTCTTGCTTTTCTAAATCGTCCAGTGCAAGCTATTAAGACCTTTATTTCAAAATATAAAGTAGTCTTCTACCTTCTCTTTGTAGTAGGTGTCGTGGTGGTTCTGCAATTCTTAATGAAGAATCAGGGCGGTCTACGTCATTATGGCGAAGTTTTGCGTAATACGCTCTTTAATCCTGAGTTAAATGACAATTTGAATGGTATCTTGTCACTTGGAATGTTCGGTTATCTTGGTAACCTTACTTTACAAATGCCACTTTGGTTAATATTTATTGATATCGTTGTTCTTGCTATTTTATTCCTATCAAGTAAGAAGGATTTCTTTACAAAAGACTTTGCTAATGCATCCTGGATTCTCTTCCTAATAGAGGTTCTAGCTGCTGTTACAGTAATGTATATGCAGTGGACACCAGTTGTTCTTGGTCAGGGAGCTAATATATCTGTTGGTGCTCAAGGTCGTTACTTCACGCCATTTATCATTCTTTTGTTGCCACTAGTCGCCAACACAGCTAAGATTGATTTATCTCGACAGAAAAAATTGAAGATAGCAACCCTGACTTTAATTGCTAATTTCTTGGTCGCTATGTATTTGATTCTTTTCCATTACTGGGGGGTATTTGCATAATTTATGACTAAAACAATTTTATTTATTTCTCCGACAGGGACCCTGGATAACGGTGCCGAAATTTCGATAGTCAATCTTATGAAATTTCTTGTGGAAAAAGGTTATCGTGTGTTAAACGTTTTCCCTGATTACAAGGTGCCATCTCAAGAGGAGTATCAAGCAGAACTTCAGAAAGCAGGAATTGAGACCTATGGTCTTTCGGCTGTCAAATGGTGGTGGGAAGAAGCACCAGGTGGATCGCCAGCAAATCATTTTTTGCGAGTGAAGTCTTATAATAAGAATGTTAAAGATATTCGAAATATTATTGTGGAAAACACGGTAGACCTTGTTATTAGTAATACAGTCAATGTTTTTCAAGGTGCACTTGCTGCTACTTTTGAGAATGTCAAACATTTTTGGTTGATTCATGAATTTCCTGAGGGGGAGTTCGGTTACTATAAAGAAAAACTTGACTTTATAGACAAGTTTTCTGATGAGATTTTTGCTGTAACAGGAGCGTTGACAGAGGATTTACAAAAGTATTTTCCAAATAGGAAGATTTATTCCTTTGCACCTTATACTCAAATTGAACCTAAAGAAGGGCTGGGAACTGAATCCAACGACCACCATCGTATCGTTTCAGTTGGTCGCTTGACTCAGAGAAAGAATCAGCTTGAGTTGATTAAAGCTTTTCAAATGCTTCATCTAGCAGGCACTGAACTTGTATTTTTAGGTGCATGGGATGAGGATTATAAACAACTCTGTGATGATTATATTGTAGAGCATAATTTGAAAAATGTTTCATTTATGGGATATTTAGATGATCCTTGGTCAGAGATTACTGATAAGGATTTAGCTGTTTTCCCGTCGAGTATGGAGACGTTTGGTCTCGTTTATGTTGAATCTGTTTTAAATGGTATTCCAACGATTTTATCAGATAATGCGGGACATAAATCAGCCTTCGAGTATATGAATGAGCAAGGTCATATCTACCCTTTGGGTGACTTGGATACCTTAACTAGCATGATTTCAGAGGTCCTTGGTGGATTTGACCAAGAGAAACTTGAAGCAGTAAAAGCTGTTCCAAGTTTGAAAGAGAGATACTCTCTGGAGAGTGTTTATGCTAATATTACTGAAAAACTTGAGGATGATGAATTGCGTTATAAGAAAGTAAATCAGAAAGATGTGGATTTTCTCAACAGCCGAAAAGCACTAACGAAGAGTGTGAAATCTGCTGTAAAAAAATTATTTCAGCTTAAAAAGATGAATTAAGGTAAAATCTCGTTATCTATGATTAAGAATGAAAAGGCCATTTTCGAAGGGCCTTTTTGCTTTACTCTTTCTGTCCAATCATGCAAAATACCTTCCAAAATGGTATAATAAAAGCTACTATGTATAATTCTGTGTATTTGAGAGATGTGACGAATGGAGGTAAACTTTGAAGGATATTTTTATCATAGGTAGTAGAGGTTTGCCTGCTCAATATGGTGGTTTCGAGACATTTGTTGAAAAATTGATTTCTCATAAGGTATCGCATGCTATACGTTATCACGTGGCTTGCTTATCTGACGAAAGTACTGGCAACCATTTTGACTATAAAGGTGCGGATTGTTTTACGGTCAATCCTCCAAAGCTAGGTCCTGCGCGTGTCATAGCTTACGATATGATGGCTATCAATTATAGCTTGAAACTTATTAAAAAAGAGGGAATTCAAGCCCCAATTTTCTATATTTTAGGAAATACCATTGGTGCCTTCATTGTTCATTTTGCCAAGAAAATTCAGTCCGTTGGTGGGATTTTGCTAGTCAATCCTGACGGTTTGGAATGGAAACGTGCTAAGTGGTCTAAACCTGTTCAAAGTTATCTCAAATACTCTGAAAAAGAGATGACAAAGTATGCGAACTTAATTATTTCTGATAACCTAGGTATTGAGACCTATATTCAAAATACCTATCCGTGGGCTAGAACGACTTTCATTGCTTATGGAACTGATTTATCTAAGACGACTTTGACTGCTGAGGATGACTCTGTTCGAGATTGGTATCAGAAATGGCAGACTCAAGAAAAAGATTACTATTTGATATTGGGTCGATTTGTTCCTGAAAACAATTACGAAACTGCGATTCGTGAATTTATGAAGTCCTCTACAGAGCGTGATCTTGTTATCATCTGTAATCATGAAGGAAATGCTTACTTTGATGAACTACGACAGATTACAGGATTTGATAAAGATAAACGTGTGAAGTTTGTGGGTACTGTCTATGATCAGGATTTGCTCAAGTATATTCGCAACCAAGCCTTTGCTTATATTCATGGACACGAAGTAGGTGGAACGAATCCGGGCTTATTAGAGGCCTTGGCTCAAACGGACCTCAACCTTATTTATAATGTAGACTTTAACCATCAGGTTGCTCAAGAGACTGCCTTGTATTGGAATAAAGAGGATAGGAATTTGTCTCAGCTTATCGATTCTGTAGATGGTCAAGTGTCATTTGAGGACTTGGGAAATGCTGCTAAAGCAAATATGAAAGAAAATTACACCTGGGAAAAAATCGTGGGTGAATACGAGGAGCTATTTTTATCATGAAAGTAACTATTCTCATGTCTACTTATAATGGCGAGAATTTTTTAGCAGAGCAAATAGAGAGTATTCAGCAACAGACTTATACGGATTGGACCTTGTTAATTCGTGATGATGGTTCTAAAGATAAAACGAGAGAGATTATCAAACGTTTCGCTTTAGAAGATGATCGCATTACTTTTATCAATCCTGATCAAACTGAAAATTTAGGTGTAATAAAGAGTTTCTTTACGCTTTTGAAGTATCAAGAATCTGACTACTATCTTTTCTCGGACCAGGATGATACTTGGTTACCTGAGAAGCTATCTCTTCAGCTTGAGGAAGCGAGTAGATACCCATCTGATAAACCACTTTTGGTATACACGGATTTAAAGGTTGTGAACCAAGATTTAGAGGTGCTTCATGAGAGTATGATTCGTACTCAATCTGACCATGCTAATACTAAGTTGGTTCAAGAAATGACAGAAAATACTGTTACAGGCGGTGTGTCGCTAATTAATCATGCTCTAGCCGAATTATGGACTGGTGAGGAAACTAACGAGCTTCTGATGCATGACTGGTATTTAGGTTTGTTAGCGTCAGCATTTGGCAATCTCGTTTATATTGACCAACCAACAGAGCTTTACCGTCAGCATGCGGATAATGTCTTGGGAGCTAGAACGCTTCGGAAACGTATGCAGAATTGGATTCGCCCTCAGACCTTGTTCAACAAATATTGGAAGTTGATAAAGGCTAGTCAGAATCAGGCGGAAAACCTCCTGTCTTTGCCATTGAATGCTGAAGATAGAGAGTTGGTTGAAAACTTTGTGACCATTATGGATCAAGGGGTAAGAGAGCGTTATCGTCGTTTGAAAACATATGGTTACCGTAAAAATAGGGCTTTTCATACCTTTGTATTTACGGGTTTGATTTTGACAAAATTCATGTATAAGGAGGACTAAATGAATTTCTTTAGTCAAAAAAATAGGATTTTACTTAAGGAACTGATTAAAACGGATTTTAAATTGCGTTATCAAGGTTCTTTCATTGGTTATCTTTGGTCTATTTTGAAACCTTTGATGATGTTTACAATTATGTACCTTGTCTTTGTTCGTTTCTTGAGATTTGATGATGGGACACCACACTATGCAGTAGGCTTGCTTTTGGCTATGATTTTTTGGGGCTTCTTTACAGAGGCTACCAATATGGGGATGCTTTCCATTGTTTCACGAGGAGACCTATTACGTAAGCTTAACTTTCCAAAGCAAACAATCGTTATCTCATCTGTGCTAGGAGCAGCGATTAATTTCTTGATTAACCTAGTGGTTGTTTTCGTATTTGCCTTGATTAACCATGTTCCGATTGGTTTCAATACTTTGGTTATCATTCCTCTCTTTATTGAAGTGCTATTGATGGCAATGGGAGTTGCTTTTATTCTATCAGCACTCTTTGTTAAATACCGTGATATTGGTCCAGTTTGGGAAGTAGTACTTCAAGCTGGTATGTATGCGAGCCCAATTATCTATTCCATCACTTATCTTATTCAAAGAAATCAAGAGTTTGTTGCAAAGATTATGATGTTGAATCCAATCGCTCAGATTTTACAGGATATGCGTCATTTTATCATTGACCCAGTTAACCCAAGAGGATGGGATATTATTAACAATAAGTTGATTGCTTTTATTCCTTATGCGATTCCTGTAGTGATTTTTATCATTGGTTTCCTTGTCTTTAATCGAAATGCTAAACGATTTGCGGAGATTCTATAATGTCAAATAATATTGCTGTAAAAGTAGATCATGTAAGTAAGTATTTTAAATTACCAACTGAGGCGAGTCAGAGTTTGAGAACGACTCTAGTCAATCGCTTTAAAGGAATTAAAGGGTATACTGAACAACATGTCTTAAAAGATATTTCATTTGAAGTTGAAAAGGGTGATTTCTATGGAATTGTTGGACGTAATGGTTCTGGTAAGTCAACGCTTTTAAAAATTATTTCTGAGATTTATGTTCCGGAGAAAGGTAAAGTTACAATTGATGGTAAGTTAGTATCTTTCATTGAGCTTGGGGTTGGGTTTAATCCGGAATTAACTGGTCGTGAGAATGTCTATATGAATGGTGCCATGCTTGGTTTTTCAACAGAAGAAGTAGATGCCATGTATGATGACATTGTAGACTTTGCTGAACTTCATGATTTCATGAATCAAAAGTTGAAGAACTACTCAAGTGGTATGCAGGTTCGTCTAGCCTTTTCAGTGGCTATCAAGGCTCAAGGTGATATTCTTATCTTGGATGAAGTCTTAGCCGTAGGTGACGAGGCCTTCCAACGTAAGTGTAATGACTATTTCATGGAACGTAAGCAATCTGGAAAGACAACTATCTTAGTTACCCATGACATGTCAGCAGTTAAAAAATACTGTAATAAAGCAGTTCTGATTGAACATGGTTTGGTAAAAGTGGTTGGTGATCCAGACGAAGTTGCTAACCAATATAGTTTTGATAATGCTGCTGGTCAAAAGGTTTCAAACGACGACGTTGTTGTTGAAAATCCTAAAATCACTGATTTACAAGTAAAACTCTTGAATGACAATATTATCAGTCCTGACCAAGATATTTCATTTGAGATTTCATATGATGTCAATGAGGATATTGAGACCTATATTGCCTTTTCATTGACAGATATTGACCGTGGTATCTGGATTTATAATGACAATTCCATGGACAATAAAACGAGTGGTTCTGGAAGAAAAACACTCACATATAAATGTAGTCTTGCCCATCTTAATAACATTAAGCTTAAGCTTCAGGTTTCTGTTCGAGATAAGGATGATCAGATGATTGCCTTTGCTGATTCGGAAAATTCACCAGTTATTCTTTTAAATCGAACTGATATTGAGGATGATGATAAGTCTGCTAAAGATTCTGCAACCGGTATGGTTCAGAGAAATGGAAAATGGGAGATTCAAGAATAAATGAAACGTCTCTTATTGTATGTTCATTATAATAAGTACGACGAATTAAGTGGTCATGTGCTCTACCAATTGGAGCAACTTCGACCACTTTTTTCTAAACTTATTGTGATTTCAAATAGTCAACTAACGGAATCGGCAACATTAACTCTCAAAGAGCTTGGCATAGATGAAGTTATCCAGAGAGAGAATCTGGGCTTTGATTTTGCAGCTTGGAGAGATGGTATGGCTCATGTTGGATTCGAACATTTAACAGACTTCGATTCGGTTACACTAATGAATGATACTTGCTTTGGTCCTCTTTGGGATTTGTCTAACATAGTTGAAGGATTTGAACAACGACAGAATGTTGATTTTTGGGGGATGACGAATTTTAGAAAGACCAAATATTTCGATGAGCATCTGCAAAGTTATTTTATATCTTTCAAAAAACATGTTGTCGATTCAGAAACCTTTCAACAATTTTGGACTTCTATAAAGACTTTTACCGATGTTCAAGATGTTATTGATAATTATGAAACTAGGGTTACTAGTGTTCTTCTTGAAGCTGGTTACCGTTATGATGCTGTCTTTAATACTATTGATGCAGAGGCAGAAGACTTAATTCACCCTGATTTTTCTTACTATAGACCGATAAGTACACTTGAACATAAGGTACCGTTCATTAAACTAAAAGCATTTACTGACAATGAAAAAAAGGGAAGACTACTTTTAGACTATATTACTAAGCTATCGGCATATCCAGTAGCACTAATTAAGTCCCATCTTAACAGCTACCATTCGCCAGATAGCTTAGTCATTTTAGATGAGAAAATCATTGAACCTTCATTTCATTCGGTAAGTGGGAAAGGCTATCATTCGGCTATCCATGTACATATTAGTGACCTTGAGAGACTAAAAGTTTTCTCTGATAAAAAGTTATCTGCCTTTTATTATTTCACTTTATCAAGCCATTTGGATAAAAATATCGTTGAGAACACCTTATTAAATAGCTTTGATAAAGATAGATTTCAGCTAGTCTCTCAAAGATTTGATAATCATTACCATGCCTTAGTATCCTTGGCATCTCAGCTTAGCGAGTATGACTTTGTTGGGCATTTTCACACAGAAGACTTTGGAAATGAGGGCAAACTTGTTGATGAAGCTACAAGACTTGCTTTAGTGGATATGTTATTAGATGAAGAGAAAGTGGCATCAATCTTTGACCATTTTCCAGAGGTTGGTCTGGTTTTTGCTGATTTATCAAAAGAACTCTATTGGACAGATGCAATTGGTGCCTTAAATCAAGAACAAACTGTTAAACTAACTGACGAATGTCAAAAAGTAATCAATCATTCGCTTCATATTTTTCAAGGTTCTATGTGGTTATCAAAAGATTTTCTAGAAAAAATTATTCTTAAGGATAAGCAAGCTTTCTATGACTTTGATGAGGATACCCTTTCTTATCTTTTCTATCGAAAAGCCTGGGATCTAGGAATTGATTATCGCATTATTTCTTCTGAAAAAATATCTTTTGCAGAACGTTATAAGCTCCATCTTATTGAAATGTCGCAGGTAGCAGAACCACTGACGTTAAAGAAAAAATTTTCAGCATATCGAAAAGCCTTGTTAAAGAAATTAGGTTTAAAAAAATCTTCAGCTACTTAACTTCCCCTCCCACTTACGAATAGGTAAGTAGGAGGTTTTTTTCTTATGTATAGTATTGTAGCTGAGGAGTCGGGGCTTTTGCCTCGTGAACGACTCTTACAGAAGGGAGCAGAGGTGTTGTCTGACCAAGAGCTGTTGGCGATAGTACTGCGGACGGGGACTAAGTCTGAGTCGGTTCTATCTATGGCCAATCGTATTTTGAAAGGGATGACGAGTTTGGCGGATTTGTCTCGTTTGTCCTTGAATGAGCTTCAGGAGATTTCTGGTATTGGGCGTGTGAAATCCATTGAGCTCAAGGCTATGGTGGAGTTGGCTAAGCGGATTGAGAAGGCTGAGTTGGCTCGTTCCGAGCAGATTATGTCCAGTCAGCAGGTGGCCCGTCGTATGATGTTGGATATTGGGGACAAGCCTCAGGAGCATCTGGTGGCTATCTATTTGGATACGCAGAATCGTATTATTCAGCAAAAGACGGTCTTTATAGGTGGGGTTCGTCGTTCGATTGCTGAGCCGCGTGAGATTTTACATTATGCCTGTCATCTGATGGCAACGTCTTTGATTGTGGTTCACAATCATCCGTCAGGTGAGGCATATCCAAGTCGAAATGATATTGATTTTACTCAAAAGATTAAGCGGTCCTGTGATGATTTAGGGATTTGTCTGCTTGATCATCTGATTGTTGGAAAATCAACCTATTATTCCTTTCGTGAGGAGAGGGAGGATTTTGATCTTTAGGTTGAACCTATGTGATAAAGACAAGAGAAAAGCAACTGAGTGCAGTCTCAGTTGCTTTTAAAGTTCGTTAACGACGTATTCAAAGAGTTTGAGGTCTTCTTCACGTTTGTCTAGGAGAAGTTCTGGGTGCCACTGTACACCAAGAAAGCGAAGGTCTGGACTATTTGACTCAACAGCTTCGACTGTGTTGTCCTCAGGATCACGCGCAATAACACGAAGGTCAGAGGCCAAGTGTTTGATACTTTGATGGTGGAAGGAGTTGATAGAGGTTCCACATCCGTAGATTTCTGCCAACTTGCTGTTCTCATCAACAATCATCTCATGGTAGAGGTAATCAGAAGGCTTGTCCTGCCAGTGATTCTCAATATCTTGATGGAGGCTACCACCTAGTGCGACATTCATGAGTTGGGTACCGCGACAGATTGAAAAGATGGGTTTCTTCTGCTTAGTGGCTTCCTCGATGAGTGCCATTTCAAAGATATCTCGTTCGAGGAAGAAGTCATCTTCACTGGCATGGTTCTCTTCGTTGTAGAATTTAGGGTCAACGTTTTGCCCACCGATCAGGATAAGCTTATCAATCATGGAGATGTAGGTCTTGGCTTCCGAAGGATCGGATACTGGTAGTAGGATTGCTAGGCCACCGGCTCTTTGAACTCCTTCTACAAAGCCAGATGGGGCATAGGACCAGTTGATGTCTTCATGGGCTGGATTAGGCCTTACATTGGCAGTGATTCCGATAATTGGTTTAGTCATCGTTTCTCCTTGATTTTTCTTCTTCTTTCATGAAATAGAGTAGGGTTTGTAGTTCGCTAGTCAAGTCTACGTATTGGACTACCACATGGCGTGGAAGATTGAGGTTAACTGGAGAGAAGCAGAGAATGCCTTCAATTCCAGCATCAACCAAAAGATCAGCCACCTCCTGAGCCTTAACTGATGGCACTGTCAGGATGGCTGTTTTGATATCTTCTTGGGCAATCTTGTCCTTAATCTGGGAAATCCCATAGATAGGAATCTTGTCCTCAGTTTGAGTTCCAACCAATTCATTATCGTCTGTATCAAAAGCCATGACCAGCTGCATGCGGTTACGCTCTTGAAAACGGTAGTGGAGGAGGGCACGCCCGACATTACCAACACCTACGAGGAGTACCTTGGTAGTCGCATTGTCATTTAGGAGTTCAGCGAAAAATGTCATCAGCTTGTTTACGTCATAACCAAAACCACGGCGACCTAGTTCACCAAAATAGGAGAAGTCACGACGAACAGTAGCAGGATCAATCCCAATCGCTTCAGCAATTTGTTTAGAGCTTGCTTTGTCGATATTTTCACGATGGAATCGTTTGAAAATACGATAGTAGAGAGAGAGACGTTTGGCAGTAGCGTTTGGGATGTTTTTCTCAAATGTCATTGATCGCTTTCCTTTCTTTAATTAGTATGATTCTCTTATATTTTAAGAAAAGTTTGTGAAGATTGCAACAAAATAGTGTAGATGAGGCGATATAAAAAACCTATCACATGGATAGGCTATTTCTATGTAGTAAGAAAAAATTTAGACTTCTTCTTGCTCGAAAACGTTACGATCAACCAAACTCTGCATCAAGAAGTAGAATTTTTCTTGCAAGATGTGGTGATCTTCATTTTTAAAGATATTAACGTTACGAAGGCCAGATTTGTCTGTGATAGACAATTTGAAGCCTGTCAAGTCTTTGTTAATAGTGATTTTGAGTGGGAAACCTTCGCCTGAGTTAGGCACTTTTTCGAGAAGGCGGTGCAACTCGTAGTTTCCGATTTTATTTTGCACAAAAGTCGTATCACGTAGAGTGAATTTTTTGACATTAGGACTGATGGTGTAACGGTACTTACAGTCAGTCAAATGAATGCTTTTTTCAAATGCCATGTTAGTCTCCTATGATTTGATTAAGTTTTTCTGCTAGGGCCTGGAGTTCTTCAGCGGTATTTTCCTCTGATAAACTAATGCGAATGGCTGTTTTTAGCTTGTCAGAATCCTTGCCATAGAGAGCCTGGATGACGTGGCTAGGGTCAACAGTTCCAGCAGTACAAGCAGAACCCGTTGAGACAGCAAAGCCTGCTAGGTCTAACAAGGTTAAGAGAGGGCCGTTTTCCTTATCAGGAAAACTGATGTTGATGACGTGAGGTAGGCTAGGTCCTCCACCATTGATTTCATAAGGAATGGTAAGGGAATCTAGAAAGGCCTGACGAATCTTTTCAACATGTTGGTAATTGTCTTGGTAGTGGTCACTAGCATGCTTGTAAGCAGCGGTCATACCTGCAATCCCGACCAGGTTTTCAGTACTGGCACGGCGTTTTTCTTCTTGCTCACCACCATGGAGTAGGTTGTCAAAATGCAAATCGTTATGATAGAGCAAGCCGACACCTTTAGGTCCGTGGAATTTATGGGCACTAATAGAGAGAAAATCTGCTCCAAGTTCCTCTGGGTGAATAGGAAGCTTTCCTGCTACCTGAACGGCATCGACGTGGAAGGCAGCTTGGTGATTGGCAAGCAAGTCACCAATTTCCTTAATAGGAAGCAATTGGCCAGTCTCATTATTAGCATACATAACAGAAACCAGAATGGTATCGTCACGTAAGGCATCAGCGATTTGTTGGGAAATAATGACTTGATTTTCTGGTTGAATATAGGTTACTTCAAAACCAAAACGCTCTTCCAAGTAGGCCATAGTGTGAAGGACAGAGTGGTGTTCAATAGCAGTTGTAATCAGGTGCTTACCTTTAGCTTGATTGGCTAGGGCGTAACCTTTGATAGCTGTATTGTTTCCTTCAGTCCCTCCAGAAGTGAAAATAAGCTTACGAGCAGGGACTTCAAAGTATTTGGCCATTTCTTCACGGGCTTCACGAAGTTCCTTAGAAGCCTGTCGACCGTAAGCATGGAGGCTGGATGGATTTCCAAAGGTTTCAGTCATGACATGTGTCATAGCTGAAATAGCAGCAGTATTTAAAGGAGTTGTTGCTGCATTGTCCAAATAAACCATAGCTTAGTCCTCATTTGCAGTGTAAGCAAAGAGTGGGCTAAGTGGTTGACGTTCGAAAATACGAGTAGTAGCGTTAGCGATTAGCTTACTTGCTGAAATGTATTTAACGTTTGTAGGAACTTTTTCTTTAGTTGCAACTGAATCTGTCACCAAGATTTCTTTAATTGGAGCAGCGTTGAGGACTTCAGCAGCACCTCCTGCAAAGAGACCGTGACTAGCTACTGCATAGATGTCTTTAACGCCACCACGTTCAAGGATTTTAGCAGCTTCAGCAAACGTTTTACCAGTGTTAAGGATATCATCAACCAAGATTGCTGTTTTTCCTTCAACCTCACCGATGATGTAGCCTTCTTCACGTTCTGAATCATCTTGAGCGTAGTCAATGATAGCGATTGGTGCATCAAGGTAGTCCGCCAAGCTACGAGCACGTTTAACACCTGAGTTTTTAGGGCTAACAACGACAACATCACTTCCTGTGAATCCTTTTTTGTTGTAGTATTCAGCAAACAAAGGCATTGTGAAGAGGTTATCTACTGGGATATCGAAGAATCCTTGAACTTGGACAGCGTGAAGGTCAAGCGTCAAGAGACGATTGACACCAGCTTTAACTAGCATATTGGCAATCAATTTAGCAGTGATTGGTTCACGTGACGCAGCGATACGGTCTTGACGTGCATAACCAAAGTAAGGCATAACAACGTTGACAGAGTTAGCACTGGCACGTTTGCAGGCATCAATCATGATGAGCAATTCCCAAAGGTGGTCGTTAACAGGGTTGCTAGTAGATTGGATGATATAGATATCGTCCCCACGAACAGACTCTTCAATGTTGATCATGATTTCACCGTCAGAAAATTGACGTGAAGATACTTTACCAAGTGGCAATCCAGTAGCCTCAGCAATTTTTTCAGCAATTTCTGGGTTTGAGCTGAGCGAGAACAATTTCAATTGTGGGTTTGCTTTTTGATGTACCATGACGATGGTGACTCCTTTAAAAAAATAAGATGCTAAGCCCAGTTAGGGCTATTGTAATAAAACTACAGATAGTTCTATTTTAGCAAAAAGAAGCAGAAATTTCAGCCTTCAAAGTGTGGTATTAGTGAAAAATACCGAACCTTTGTTAGATAAAACGCCTTTGTATGCGTTTTTAGAGAAATCTATTACCCTCTGGAGTTCTAAATACTTGTGGCATTTGAAGCTACATGTGTTTAAAATAAAAAAAAACAAGGAGCCAACTCCTTGTCTAAATTTTAGTCTTTGTCTCGTTTGAGGGTAGCTACAAAGCGTGCAACCTTACTCTTGGCATACTTAAAGTCAATATTATTTTCTTTAAGAAAGGCATCAAAGTCGTCTTTACCTTTCTCAGCATCCGAAACTTCTAGTTCAAGCTCGTAATCTTTCTTGTCAGCATAGACATTGACATCAAGAGCCATGAGGCCGATGTTGGTCTGGTATTCGCGACGAGTTGTGGTCAAATGTCCGAGGATGGTTAGGTCCTCTAGTTTAACCCCACGTTCTAAAAGAATGGATTTGATTTGACAATCAGGAAAGTCCAGCGACTTAGTCAAAGCCTTAGCATCCGCAGAATCCATGGTAACGTTGTACTCCATGTTCCCGACTTTTTCAGGGATTTTCAAGGTCAGCTCACCATGAGTGGGAAGTGTCCTAATACGCAAAGACAACTTTTTATTTCTCATGTCACTCTGAGGAGTGTCGATGTAGTAGTTTGTTTGCGTAACAGGTGTCACATGGGAGAAAAGCATCGCTAAACGATTGTACTCGTCTTTGGTGAGTAGAGTCTTGTACTCTATCTCTAAATGGTTCATGTGTGTCCTCCCTTGTGCTTTCAAATGTGGTATAATATAACAGATTGTATTTATTTTATAAAAAACTAAAGCTTTTGACAAGGAGGAGTCCTATCTTGACCATGGATTGGGAAGAATTTCTAGACCCCTATATTCAGGCCGTAGGTGAGCTCAAAATCAAGCTCCGAGGCATTCGTAAACAATTTCGTAAGCAAAATCGTCACTCGCCTATTGAGTTTGTGACCGGACGTGTGAAGTCAGTGGCTTCCATTGAGGAGAAAATCGCCCTTCGTGGCCTTTCGATTGAAAATTTGGCTCAAGATATGCAGGATATCGCTGGTCTCCGAGTCATGGTCCAATTTGTCGATGATGTGGATGAGGTTTTGGCTTTGCTTCGTCATCGTAGTGATATGACTATTGTTTCAGAGCGAGACTATATCAGAAACCGTAAAAATTCGGGTTATCGCTCTTATCATGTTATTATCTCTTATCCCGTTGACACCATTGATGGTCGTAAGGAGATTCTTGCAGAGATTCAGATTAGGACTTTGGCCATGAACTTTTGGGCCACCATTGAACATTCCCTTAATTACAAGTATCAGGGGAATTTTCCTGAGGAGATTAAACTTCGCTTGGAAACTACGGCCCGCATGGCTTATGAGCTTGACGAAGAAATGCGGAAGATACGTGATGATATTAGAGAAGCCCAGTTGCTTTTTGATCCAATTAATAGAACTTTGAAGGATAGTGTAGGAAATAGTGATGACACAGATGAAGACCTCTTCGGATGAGATGAAGGTAGCTATTATTGCCAATGGCAAACCCCAAAGTAGGCGTGTTGCCTCGAAACTTTTTAATGCCTTTCGAGATGATCCTGATTTTTATTTGACCAAGAAAAACCCAGATGTGGTCATCTCAATTGGTGGTGATGGCATGTTGCTATCGGCCTTTCATATGTATGAAAAAGAGCTTGCGCGTGTGCGTTTTGTAGGGATTCACACGGGTCATTTAGGCTTTTATACGGATTATTTGGATAGTGAAGTGGATCAATTAATCGAGACGCTTCGAAAAGATAGTGGTGCAAAGATTTCTTACCCTCTTTTGAATGTCAAATTGACCCTGGCTGATGGTCGTTCTTTTACGTCGATTGCCCTCAATGAAGCAGCCATCAAGCGTAATGAGAAAACCATGGCAGCAGATGTTTGCCTTAATGATGTCTTGTTTGAGAGCTTCCGTGGAGATGGGTTGTCGGTGTCAACGCCTACAGGATCAACGGCCTACAATAAATCACTGGGTGGTGCGGTCCTTCATCCCACTATTGAAGCCTTGCAACTGACAGAGATTGCCAGTCTTAATAACCGTGTGTACCGGACCTTAGGAAGTCCCCTTATTGTGCCCAAGCATGAGAAGATTACCGTTTATCCTACCCGAATGGGAAGCTACACTCTATCCGTTGATAATAAAACCTATACCAACCGTAATGTGAAAAAGGTAGAATTTTCGATTGACCAACGAAAGATTTCTTTTGTTGCTAGTGCTAGCCACACAAGTTTTTGGGAACGCGTACGAGATTCCTTTATTGGAGACATGGAAGAATGAGATATGAATTTACCGTAGGACGTTCATGTCGAGTTAAGACCTTTTTGAAGGAGCATGATATTTCAAAAGGACTTCTGGCCAAGATTAAGTTTGAAGGTGGTCATATTTGGGTTAATGGCGAGGAGCAGTTTGCGACTTATCCTGTCCATGAAGGAGATGTGGTTGCCATTGAAATCCCTGACGAGGCACCGCATGAAACCTTGAAGCCAATTCCTTTTGACTTGGATATCGTCTATGAGGATGATAACTTCTTGGTGATTAATAAACCCTATGGCTATGCTAGTATTCCAAGTGTTAACCACGATAATACCATGGCTAATTTTGTCAAACATCATTTTGTCAGCAATAATTATCCCAACCAGCGTGTGCATATTGTGACACGTTTGGATAAGGACACCTCTGGTCTCATGCTGTTTGCTAAGCATGGTTATGCCCATGCTCGTATGGATAAACAGTTACAACAGAAGTCTATCAAGAAACATTACTATGCCTTGGTTGAAGGTGAGACCAAACTTGAGAAGCAAGGTGAAATCATTGCACCGATTGCGCGTGATGTGGATTCCATTATCACACGTCGAGTCCATAAGTCGGGGAAATATGCCCACACTAGTTATCGTTTGGTAGGTGATTATGGTAGGGTTAAACTGGTTGATATCAATTTGCATACTGGGCGTACTCACCAGATTCGCGTCCACTTTGCCCACTTAGGCCTTCCCCTTTTGGGAGATGATCTTTATGGTGGTTCTCTAGACTATGGTATTGAACGCCAGGCCTTGCATTGTCACCGTCTTGCATTTGTTGATCCTTTTACCAAAAAAGAGATGGTCCATGCATCTTCCTTGACAGATGATTTTGAAACCGTTATCATGAACTTACAAACTAAAAAAGATTGATTGAGGAATTTTTTTATGCGTAGTCTATTTGGTGAACTTCGTGAACATATTTTAGGGAAAGGTGTTAAGATTGTTTTCCCTGAGGGTAACGACGACCGTGTGGTTCGTGCAGCAGCCCGTTTGAAATTTGAAGGATTGGTTGATCCTATTATTTTGGGAGACCCAGCTGAGGTTCACAAAATCTTGAGCGATCATGGTTTTGCAGACTTTAACTATACAATTATTAACCCTGAAACCTATGAAGGTTTTGAGGAAATGAAGGAAAAATTTCTTGAAATCCGTAAAGGAAAAGCAACAGTCGAAGATGCGGAAAAATTGCTTCGTGATGTCAACTATTTCGGTGTTATGCTAGTTAAACTTGGTCTTGCTGATGGGATGGTTTCAGGTGCTATTCACTCAACAGCGGATACGGTACGTCCGGCCCTTCAAATTATCAAAACAAAACCTGGTATTTCTCGTACATCAGGTGTCTTCCTTATGAACCGTGAAAATACCGATCATCGCTTGATGTTTGCTGACTGTGCCATCAACATTGAACCAAATGCTCAAGAATTGGCAGAAATTGCAATTAATACTGCTGAAACAGCTAAAGTTTTTGGTATTGATCCTAAAGTGGCCATGCTTAGCTTCTCAACAAAAGGTTCTGCTAAATCGCCAAAAGTTGACAGGGTTGTTCAAGCAACAAATATTGCTAAAGAAATGCGTCCTGACTTGGCTATTGATGGGGAGTTGCAGTTTGATGCAGCCTTTGTTCCAGCAACAGCAGCTATTAAGGCTCCAGATAGTGACGTAGCAGGACATGCTAATGTCTTTGTTTTCCCTGGCTTGCAAGCAGGTAACATTGGATATAAGATTGCCCAACGTTTGGGAATGTTCGAAGCTATCGGACCAATCTTACAAGGTCTTAATAAACCAGTAAACGATCTTTCTCGTGGTGCTAGTGCTGAAGACATTTATAATTTAGCGATTATCACAGCTGCTCAAGCTCTTAATAACTAATTTTGTCTCAAAAAAGAGGTCTGACCAAGGTGTTAGGCCTTTTTGTTTTATGCATGGCTGGTGATTAAAAATAAATCGATTAAAGTAGCTAGAAATCCAGGAAATACAATGGACTGTTGAGTTTTTCGTGTTTCATTATGTACTTTGCTTGTGCAAAATATTCTGAAAGTGACTGCTTTTCTTGATTATTTATGCTATAATGAAAGAGTAAAATTTTATTTTTTGGAGAAATCTTATGAAAAAAAGCAAATGGTTAGCCCTTGCGGGTGTCGCCCTTCTAAGTGTTGGTGCCTTAGCGGCTTGTTCTTCTAAGTCAAGTACTAGTGGAACGACTTATGGTTATGTTTATAATTCAGATCCAGAATCATTGGATTACATCACTTCAAATACAGGACCTACAAAAATTGCTGTAACTAATGGTGTAGATGGACTTATGGAAGCGGACAAATATGGTAATCTTGTCCCTTCAGTAGCTGAAGATTGGTCTGTCTCTCAAGATGGTCTGACTTATACTTATAAAATCCGTAAGGGAGTTAAATGGTATACTTCTGATGGTGAAGAGTATGCTGATGTGACTGCTAAGGACTTTGTGACTGGTCTTAAGCATGCGGCTGATGGCAAGTCTGGAGCCCTCTATTTGGTACAAGATTCTATTGCTGGATTGTCTGACTACCTTTCTGGTGCCAATAAAGATTTCTCAAATGTTGGCGTTAAAGCAATCGACGATTATACATTGCAATACACCCTTAAAAAACCGGAGCCATACTGGAACTCTAAAACAACTTATGGCTTGCTCTTCCCAGTTAACGAAGACTTTCTTAAGAACAAAGGGAAAGATTTTGGTAAGTCAACAGACCCAACATCTATCCTCTATAATGGTCCTTTCATTCTCAAATCTTTGACAGCTAAATCATCTATTGAGTTGACTAAGAATGAAAATTATTGGGACAAGAAGAATGTACACTTTGATGCCATCAAATTGTCATATTATGACGGTTCGGATCAAGAGGCTCTAGAACGTGGTTTCACGGATGGTGCCTATAGTTTGGCTCGTGTCTACCCAACGAGTTCTAACTATGCTTCAGTTGAGAAAAACTATAAAGATAATATTTATTACACAGCACCAGGTGCATCTACATCGGCTATTGGTGTGAATATTGACCGCCAAAGCTATAAATTCTCAGCCAAGAAGACGGATGCTGAAAAGACATCAACTAAGAAGGCTCTTCTAAACAAAGACTTCCGTCAATCAATCAACTTCGCAATTGATCGTACGGCTTATCAATCACAAATGAATGGTAAAGATGGTGCAGCTCTAGCTCTACGTAACCTCTTTGTTCCTTCTGATTTTGTCAGTGCAGGTGATAAGACCTTTGGAGATCTTGTAACAGAGAAAATGTCCTCTTATGGTGATGAATGGTCAGGTGTAAACTTTACTGATGGTCAAGATGGCCTCTACAATGCTGAAAAAGCTAAGACTGAGTTTGCCAAAGCTAAGGAAACTCTCCAAGCAGATGGTGTTCAATTCCCAATTCACTTGGACCTTCCTGTTGACCAAAGTTCTAAAATCAATGTTGCTCAGGCCCAATCTTTGAAACAAACCATTGAGCAATCATTGGGTAGCGATAATGTGGTTATCGATGTTAACCAATTATCATCTGATGACATACAAAATGCAACCCTTAACGCGGCTAATGCAGCGGCAGAAGACTGGGATATTTCAAACGGTGTCATTTGGGGTCCAGACTATCAAGACCCATCAACTTACCTTGATATCTTTAAGACAACTTCAAGTGAAAATACCAAGACTTTCATGGGGTATGATGATCCAAACAATGCTGCCGCAGCTCAAGTAGGTCTTAAAGATTATGACGCCTTGCTTGATTCAGCAGCTTCAGAAACAACAGACCTCAACGCTCGTTACGACCGTTATGCTCAAGCCCAAGCTTGGTTGGAAGATAGCTCTCTTGTCATTCCATTGACTGTTGGTAACGGTGCAGCACCAGTTATCTCACGTTTGACACCATTTACGGGTGCTAGCATGCAGGTGGGTGATAAGAACTCATCAGACTACTTCAAATATGTGAAACCACAGGAAAAAGTAGTTACTAAGAAAGAATATGAACAAAGTCGTGAAAAATGGCTTAAAGAAAAGAAAGCATCTAACGAAAAAGCTCAAAAAGATCTTGAGAAACACGTTAAATAATAATCTTGAGGAAAAGGCAGTTTGCCTTTTTCTTTTGTCAAAAAAGGGCTAATTCCTAGTGTTCATGAGGGGTATAATTGTGAGAAAGTCAGCATAAGACAAAATATTCTGAAAATTGTACTCATCTTATTTTTTATGGTATAATGTAGGCATATCAAAAAAGATTTTTGGAGAATGCTTATGAAAAAAAGTAAATGGTTGGCCCTTGCGGGTGTTTCCCTCCTAAGTGTTGGGGTTTTAGTGGCTTGTTCATCAAAATCAAACACTTCAAGCAATACTTATAACTATGTTTATACTGCTGATCCTGAAACATTGGACTATCTTATTTCCAATAAAGGTTCAACGACTGATGCTGTGACAAATGGTGTCGATGGCCTTTTGGAAAACGATAAATATGGTAACTTGGTACCTTCTATTGCCAAGGACTGGACTGTTTCAGCTGATGGTTTGACTTATACTTACAAACTTCGTAAGGGAGTTAAATGGTACACTTCAGATGGTGAAGAGTATGCAGAAGTAACAGCTAAAGACTTCGTAACAGGTCTTAAGCATGCTGCTGATAAAAAGACAGAGTCAATTTACTTGGCAAAAGATTCTGTAGTAGGTCTTGCTGATTATTTCAATGGTACTGATAAAGACTTCTCTAAAGTTGGCGTTAAAGCTCTTGATGATTACACTCTTCAGTACACACTTAAACAACCAGAACCTTACTGGAATTCTAAGATGACTTATTCTCTCTTCTGGCCTGTAAATGAAGAGTTTCTTAAGTCAAAAGGGGATAGCTTTGGTAAATCAACAGATCCATCATCTATCCTTTATAATGGTCCATATATCCTTAAGTCATTGACAGCTAAATCATCTATCGAGTTGGCTAAAAATGAAAACTATTGGGATAAGAAAAATGTTCACTTTGACGGCGTTAAACTATCTTTCTACGATGCTTCAGACCAAGAATCGCTTGTCCGTAATTTCACTGACGGAGCTTATAGTCAAGCACGTCTATACCCAACAAGCTCAAACTTTGATTCAGTAGAAAAACAATATAAAGATAATATCTTCTATACACAACCTTCTGCAGATGTTCTTGGTGCTGGTGTTAACATTGACCGTCAGTCTTACAACCATACATCTAAGAAGACAGATGCTGAGAAGGACTCAACTAAGAAGGCTCTTCTTAACAAGGACTTCCGTCAATCAGTTAACTTCGCTATTGACCGTACAGCTTATTCAGCACAACTTAATGGTGAAAAAGGTGCAGCTCTTGCGATTCGTAACCTACTCGTAAAACCTGACTTCGTTTATGCTGGTGACAAGTCATTTGGCGATTTGGTAACTGAAAAGATGGCTTCATATGGTGACGAGTGGTCAGGTGTTAACTTTAAAGACAGTCAAGACGGTATCTTCAATGCTGATAAGGCTAAGGCTGAATTTAACAAAGCTAAGGAAGCTCTTCAAGGAGAAGGTGTTCAATTCCCAATTCACTTGGACCTTCCAGTTGACCAAGCAGCTAAAACAACGGTTGCACGTGCACAATCTTTGAAACAATCTGTTGAAAAGACACTTGGTAAAGAAAATGTCGTGGTAGATGTTCATCAAATGTCTCAAGATGATCTTCTAAATAGCACATTGTATGCAGCTAATGCAGCGGCAGAAGACTGGGATATCAATATTTCAGTTGCTTGGGCGCCTGACTACGAAGACCCATCAACATTCCTTGATATCTTCAAGACAACAGCTAGTGAAAACACAAAAACTTACATGGGATTTGACGATCCTAATAATGCAGCAGCAGCTCAAGTAGGTCTTAAAGACTTTGATGCTTTGGTTGAAAATGCAGCTAAAGAAACAAGCGACCTCAACGTACGTTATGAACGTTATGCGGAGGCACAAGCTTGGTTGGAAGATAGCTCACTCTTCATGCCACTTATGGTTAACAAGGGGGCTGCGCCAATGGTAGCTCGTTTGACACCATTCTCAGGTGCTTACTCTCAAGTAGGACCTAAGGGTTCTGACAGATACTTCAAGTACCTTGAACCTCAAAAAGATGTTGTCACTAAGAAAAACTATGATAAAGCTCGCGAAAGCTGGCTTAAAGAAAAGTCTAAGTCCAACGAAAAAGCTCAAAAAGACCTTGAGAAACACGTTAAATAAAAGGACGATGGAACTTTCTCATTAGATTGGGAAAGTTCTTTTGGAATTAAAGGAAGAGACATGAAAAAATATATTTTATTGAGAACCCTCCGTTCTCTATTGTCAATATTTGTCGTGACGGCCTTGACCTACACGATTATCTATACCATGGTGCCGAGGCGTCTGATTTTCAGACAGGACCCTAACTACAATAAGATTGCTAAGACAGCTGATTCTAAGGCTAACTATGAAAATACAATCTATGAACGTATGGGTTACATTGATTACTATGACACCAAGGAGTTGCAGGAGAAAGCTAGCTCCCTTGATAAGTCAGTAACCACTAAGCCAACAAAAGAAAATAAGGCTATCTATCAAAAATATGTGGATAGTTTGGGACATGGCTGGCGTTTACATCAGTTCAAGCAAAGTAAACAATTCTATGCGACACGTGATGTGCCAGTACTTGAACGTGTGTTTGGCTTCTATACGCACCTCCTTGAATTTGACAATACTGGATGGGTTAAAGATAAAACAAATCCAAACTTGAAGCGTTATATCCGTATTGAAAATGACCCAGCTATCGGTTGGTCAGTTGTTGGTTCAGGGACTAAGCATAAATACTTGCTTTACTTTAACGGTCAGTTCCCATTTGTTCACCAAAACTTTGTTAAGATGAACCTTGGTACATCTTACCCAACTTATGCTGAGCAAGGTGTTCTTGATGTTATTACACAAGGTCAAGGACAAACACAAAGTTCTGAGGTCAACTTCCCTACTGGTAAGAAGGTATCTTCAGTAGATATCTACTCTCGTACTTATAAATCACCAAGTCAGGCTGATGCTAGAGATCGTTCTTACTATGGAAATGACCCATACACAGCGACCAAGAGTCGCTACCAATACCCATCAATGGTGACAAGTTCTGCCATTGCAGGTCTGATTGGTTTGGTCTTGTCTTATGCTTTGGCAATTCCATTGGGATCATACATGGCACGCTTTAAAAATACCCTCTTTGATAGTGTATCAACAGGTGTCTTGACTTTCTTGCTTTCACTACCAACCATCGCCTTGGTTTATATCATTCGTTTGATTGGTTCTGAGATTGGTCTTCCAGATTCCTTCCCTATCTTGGGTGCGGGTGACTGGCGTTCATACGTCTTGCCATCTGTTATTCTCGGTCTCTTGTCAACACCAGGTCTTGCGATTTGGATTCGTCGTTACATGATTGACTTGCAATCACAAGACTTCGTTCGTTTTGCACGTGCCAAAGGGTTGTCAGAACAAGAAATTTCGAATAAACACATTTTCAAAAACGCTATGGTTTCCTTGGTTTCAGGAATCCCAGCATCTATCGTTAGTGTTATCACAGGGGCAACCTTGACAGAAACAATCTTCGCCTTCCCTGGTATGGGTAAAATGTTGATTGACTCTGTCCGTGCTTCAAATAACGCTATGGTTGTGGGTCTTGTATTTATTTTCACAGCCCTCACCATCTTCTCATTGCTTGTGGGTGATATCCTTATGACTATGATTGACCCACGTATCAAATTGACATCTAAAGGAGGTAAATAATGGCTTCAATTGATAAAAGTAAGTTCCAATTTGTAAAGCGCGATGATTTTGCCTCTGAAACAATTGATGCGCCGGCCTATTCATACTGGAAATCGGTGATGCGTCAGTTCTTCAAGAAAAAGTCAACAACTGTCATGTTGGGAATCTTGATTGCTATCATTTTGATGAGCTTTATCTACCCAATGTTTTCAAAATTTGACTTTAATGACGTGTCTAAGGTTAATGACTTTAGTGTACGTTATGTGCATCCAAATGCTCAATACTGGTTCGGTACGGACAGTAATGGTAAGTCTCTCTTTGACAGTGTTTGGTTTGGAGCTCGTAATTCTATCCTTATTGCTGTTATCGCTACCTTCATTAACGTTGTTATTGGTTTAGTCGTTGGTGCTGTTTGGGGGATTTCTAAGACCTTTGATATGATTATGATGGAGATCTACAACATCATCTCAAACATTCCTGCCCTCCTTGTCGTTATCGTCTTGACTTACTCATTGGGTGCAGGTTTCTGGAACATGATTTTTGCCATGACTGTCACAGGTTGGATTGGTATTGCTTATACTATCCGTATTCAAATCATGCGTTACCGTGATTTGGAGTACAACTTGGCTTCTCGTACTTTGGGAACACCAACTCCTAAGATTGTGGTTAAAAATATCATGCCACAACTTGTATCAGTTATCGTGACTATGGCTAGTCAGCTCTTGCCAGGATTTATCTCTTACGAAGCCTTCCTTTCTTACTTTGGTTTGGGGCTTCCCGTTACGACGCCTAGTCTTGGTCGTTTGATTTCAGACTATGCACAGAACGTTACAGTCAATGCTTACCTCTTCTGGATTCCATTGACTACCTTGATCCTCGTTTCCCTCTCTCTCTTTATTGTCGGTCAAAACTTGGCGGATGCCAGTGACCCACGTACGCATAGATAGGAGTCCAATATGACAGAAAATAAAAATGTAATATTATCGGCTCGCGATATCGTCGTGGAATTTGACGTTCGTGACCGTGTTTTGACAGCTATTCGAGGGGTTTCCCTTGATTTGGTTGAAGGTGAAGTTTTAGCCTTGGTTGGTGAGTCTGGTTCAGGTAAATCAGTTTTGACCAAGACCTTCACAGGGATGCTTGAAGAAAATGGTCGTGTCGCTAGTGGTTCTATTGATTATCGTGGCCAAGATTTGACCAAGCTTAAGAGTCACCAAGATTGGGCAGCAATTCGTGGAGCTAAGATTGCAACTATCTTCCAAGATCCTATGACCAGTCTTGACCCAATTAAGACTATCGGTAGCCAAATTGTTGAAGTCATTGTCAAACACCAAGGAAAATCAGCCAAAGAAGCTAAAAAAATGGCCATTGATTACATGGACAAGGTTGGTATTCCTGATGCTGAAAAACGTTTCAACGAATATCCTTTCCAATACTCTGGTGGGATGCGTCAACGTATCGTCATTGCCATTGCCTTGGCTTGTCGTCCCGATATCCTTATCTGTGACGAACCAACAACTGCTCTCGATGTGACCATTCAAGCTCAAATCATCGACCTCTTGAAATCACTCAAAGAGGAGTATGGTTTCTCAGTGATTTTCATTACCCATGACCTTGGTGTGGTAGCAAGTATCGCAGACAAGGTTGCTGTTATGTATGCTGGTGAAATCATTGAGTATGCAACTGTTGAGGAGATTTTCTATGAGCCTTGTCATCCATACACGTGGAGCTTGCTTTCAAGCTTGCCACAGTTGGCTGATGATAAGGGTGAGCTTTTCTCAATTCCAGGGACACCACCATCACTTTATACACCAATTGTTGGAGATGCCTTTGCCTTGCGTTCAGACTATGCTATGCAAATTGACTTCGAGGAAAAAGCACCACAATTCCAAGTCTCAGATACTCACTGGGCTAAGACCTGGCTCTTACATGAGGATGCACCAAAAGTTGAAAAACCTGCGGTTATCCAAAATCTACATGAAAAAATCCGTGCTAATATGGGATTTGCACATTTAGGAGATGAGGAGGAAGGCAATGCCTGAGAAGTTAGTTGAAGTAAAAGATGTGGAGATTTCCTTCGGTGAAGGAAGCAAGAAATTCGTTGCTGTCCACAATGCTAATTTTTTCATCAACAAGGGTGAAACCTTTTCCCTCGTTGGTGAGTCTGGTAGTGGTAAAACTACTATCGGTCGTGCCATTATTGGTCTGAATGATACAAGTAATGGTGAGATTATTTTTGACGGTAAGAAAATCAATGGACACTTATCTCACTCTGAGAAAAACGACCTTATCCGTCGTATTCAGATGATTTTCCAAGACCCTGCGGCTAGTTTGAATGAACGTGCAACGGTTGATTATATCTTGTCTGAGGGCTTGCATAACTTCCATCTCTATAAGGATGAGGAAGATCGTAAAGCCAAAATCAAGGAAATCATCAAAGAAGTGGGACTTCTTGAGGAACACTTGACACGTTACCCTCACGAATTTTCTGGGGGACAACGTCAACGTATCGGTATTGCGCGTTCCTTGGTTATGCAACCTGACTTGGTCATCGCTGATGAACCAATCTCAGCCCTTGACGTGTCAGTCCGTGCCCAAGTTTTGAACTTGCTTAAGAAATTCCAAAAAGAGTTGGGATTGACCTACCTCTTTATCGCTCACGACTTGTCAGTGGTCCGTTTCATTTCTGACCGTATCGCTGTTATTTACAAGGGTACAATCGTGGAAGTTGCTGAGACAGAAGAACTTTACAACAATCCTATCCACCCTTACACCAAGTCACTCTTGTCTGCTGTTCCTATTCCAGACCCAATCTTGGAACGTAAGAAAGTCTTGAAGGTTTATGATCCAAACCAACACGACTATACTGTTGATAAACCAGAGATGGTTGAAGTACGTCCAGGACACTTCGTTTGGGGTAACAAGGCCGAAATCGAGACTTATCGTAAAGAACAAAGTAAGTAAGTCTTTTCAATGCAAAAAAAACCGTGTTCCTTTTGGAACACGGTTTTTCTTTAGTCCAAATTTAAGCGTTTGGTCATGATATAGTAGGTACCAAAGTAACTTGCCGCGATGAGAATGAGAGACTGAACTAGACTAAAGATATATGACGAGTTATTAATTGCAGTATTTGTTGCATCTCCGGTCAGGGCTGCACCGAGTCCAAAGAAGAAACCAATAAAGAATAGGATAGCCTGAATGGCGAAATAGGCGACAAATCCCATAAGAACTTTGTTAGTATTGAAGAGGTTTCCGATACTAATACAGAGGTAATAGAAAAGGATACCAGCAATCATTGACAAGATTGTAGAAGGGATGAATAGGTAGAAAGCGCCTATCTCTTTTAGAATTTGGCCAAAGTAGCTGGTAGCTAGGAGGATATCTTTCATATCAAGGCAGAAAGCAGCTATAATTCCAATCGAAAGAAGTATAACGAGTGATGAAATGATATCTAAAATAAAGGCTACCAAGAGTTTAGACAAGATTAATTGGTGGGCAGAAACTGGGAGCGTATTGGTTAGATAACCTTCTCTCCCAAAGACAGTCTTTGCAAAGCGTCTGACAATGAGGACTATTGTCGCTATATAAATAGTTCCCCATACAATAATGGTAGCAAAAACCATCAGTGTGAAGAAAGCAAAGAAGAGTAGACTAGGTTCTTGGTGGCTCTGTTCAGTTACAAAAATAGATTTTCGAAGCATTAAACCCAAGGGGATTGAGAGTAGGATGGCAATACCATAGATGCCGAGGTACCATTTACGGACCGATTGTAATTCATATTTAACTAATTTCCAAAACATGCTCATACCTCCTAGTTGTGGAACATCTCTCTAAAGAGTTTGTCGATAGATTTGCCATGGGCTTGACGAATATTATCAGCGTCCCCTTGAAGTTCAATCTGACCGTATTTTAAGAAGACAACTTCATCTAGGACAGATTCAATGTCTGCAATCAGATGGGTTGAAATGATAACAGAAGCATCTTCAGAGTATTGGTTGATGATGGTTTTAAGGATGTAGTCACGTGATGCAGGATCGACACCACCGATAGGTTCATCGAGGAGATAGAGTTTAGCCTCACGACTCATAACCAAAATCAACTGAACTTTTTCTTTGTTACCTTTTGAAAGATCTTTAAGGCGCAAATCAGGCTGGAGCTTTAAATCCTGCAAGAGTTGCAAGGCAAGAGGATAGCGGAAGTCAGCATAGAAATCTTGGAAGAAGTCCAAGTAGTATTGGATAGTCTTACTTTCATCTAAATAAGTTGTATCAGGTAGATATGCTACTTGAGCTTTGGTGATAGGTGATGGCTGAAATCCATTAATGGTTACTAAACCAGAAGTTGGTTGGAGGAGGCCATTCAAAATCTTGATGAGAGTTGTTTTACCACTACCGTTTGGTCCTAAGAGACCAATGATTTTACCAGAAGGAATGGACATGGTCACATCTCTAAGGGCTGGAAGACCATTATAGGTCTTGGTGAGATTTGTTAGAGTTACAATATCAGTCATCGGTCTATAAGTCCTTTCCTGTTTGTTCAATGTAGTCAGTAATGATAGCTTTGATTTCAGGTGAGCTAAAACCAATGGCTGCCATCTCAGTGACAAAGTTCTTCATGAGACTTTGGGCAATCTCATGTCGTTTTTGATCAATAAGTTTTTCATCTTCGGTAACAAAGCGACCAGAGGTACGGGCAGAATAGACCAGCCCCTCTTTTTCAAGTTCTTGGAAGGCTCTTTGTACGGTGTTGGGATTGACCCCGGCTTCCTGAGCAAATTCCCTTACAGGTAGGAGTTGTTGTCCCATACTCAATTCCTTGGAAGCTATCTTCAGTTTGACGCGATAGGCGATTTGAAGATAGATTGGCGATTTTTCATCAAATGTCCAAGCCATAAGAGACTCCTTTCTAAAAGTATAATAGTATTATTTTTGTACTATCGTAATGATACAACTAAAATGATGAATTTGCAAGTAAAATGCCATATTTTCTCTAATTTCTTTGGCTTTTCCCAAACTTATGTTCCTATTTTTGGTACAATAGGGGCAAGTATATTCGACCTGAAGGGAGATTATTTTGAAAATTTTAGCAACAGATATGGATGGGACTTTTCTAGACCATCTTGGTGCCTATGACAAAGCACGTTTGGATAACCTTTTGGATGCTTGTGAAGCTAAAGATTACGTTTTTACCGTAGCTTCTGGCCGAGCTCTCTTGGCTTTGGAGGAGCTTTTTGATGGGTTTGTGGACCGCATTGCGATTATTGCGGAAAATGGGGCCTTGGTTCAGTACAAGGGTGAAGTCTTGTTCGAGTCCAAACTAGACCCTAAGGATTATTTGGAAATTGCAGACACGACCTTAGCCTTGCCAACTTGTGAGGGAATTCTTTTGTCAGGCCGTCGTGGTGCCTATGCACCAAATGATGCAGACCCAGCCTATCTTAAGGCTATGGAACGTTACTATGAAAATGTTATGGCAACGGACCTTGAAGCGGTCACAGATGATATTTTCAAGGTGACTGCTAAGTTCCAAGGAGATACCATTATGGAACGTGGTGACTACCTCAACACAATTTTTGAGGATATGACAGCTGTGACAACTGGCTTTGATTCCATGGATATTATCCTTAAAGGGGTGGACAAGGGCTTTGGTCTCTACCATCTTTGTCAAGAGTTGGGACGTCAGGCTTCAGATGTTGTAGCCTTTGGTGATAACCTCAACGATATGGAGATGTTGACCTTTGCTGGACGTGCAGTTGCTACGGAAAATGCGCGTGATGAGATTAAGGCAGTGGCAGATGAGGTGATTGGTCACCATAAAGATGGTGCAGTCTTTGACTACATGGAAGGGTTGGTGGGCTCAGATGTCTGAGATTAAATTACTAGCCTTGGACCTAGATGGAACCCTCTTTACTAAGGATAAGCAAGTAACAGCTGAAAATAGAGCTGCTTTGAAGGCGGCAGAAGCTAAGGGGGTTCATGTGGTCATTACGACTGGTCGTCCTCTACCAGCTATTACTCATATCTTGGAAGATTTGGGCTTGTTAGATGATAAGCACTATAGTGTGACCTTCAATGGTGGCTTGGTTCAGCGTAATAATGGGGATATCCTCATAAAGAAAGAGATGAGTCGAGAAGATTTAAAGCAGATTTATGCTGTTTTTGAGCCTCTGGGGCTTCCGATGGATGTTATCAGTGATGGCATTGTCTATGGTGTACCAAGTAAAGGCAATCATTCTCTCTATCGTCAGGCTAATCCTACCTTGACCTTCGTTGATGTGGAGAGTATTGATGACATTCCTGAAAATATCGTCTATAATAAGGTAGTTACGGTCTGTGAGGAAGCATTTTTGGATGCCCAAATTCAAAAACTACCTGACCATCTATACCAAGCGTTTGAGGTCTTTAAGTCTCGTGAAATTATCCTAGAGGTCATGCCTAAAGGTGTTCATAAGGCTGTAGGTTTGAGACTCTTGACTGATTACCTTGCTCTGGATAAAGGTCAGGTCATGGCTATGGGAGACGAGGAAAATGACTTGACAATGCTGGAGTGGTCTGGTTTTGGTGTGGCTATGGCGAATGCTGTTCCCAAGGTCAAGGCTGTTGCCAAGGCAGTAACGACAAAAACTAATGAGGAATCTGGAGTGGCTGAGGCCATCCACAAATATATTCTAGAGAAATAAGGAGAACCAAATGGGTCTATTTGATCGATTATTTGGACAAGAGGAAAACCAGTCACAGGAAACTGTAGCAAATCACGAAATTTCAGAAACTGAGGCTCTTGATAATCAAGACTTGTCAACAAGTGAAGGGATAAGCGAGAGTCAAACAGAACAGCTCAGTGAGTCAGAGACTCAAGTAGAAGAGATTTCATCCACAGAATCTGTTGAATCAAGTGATTCTACAGTGACTGAAGGAAGTGAAGCAGTGTCTGACGAAGACCTTTCTGTTGATAATCAGGCTTCAAGCGAAGCAGAAGGTGTTTCAGAGTCAGAAGAAAGTCAAGTTGCTGTGGATAACCACTTTGCGGATGTCATGGCTGATTACTATGCTAAGAAGGCTCAAGTAGCTGCTGCTGCAGAAAAAGGTGAAACTGTCACTTTTGAAGCCGTTCAAACCCGTAAAGTTGAGGAAAAACCTGAAGAAGTTCAGGCTTCAAAAACTGAAACAGAACAAGAAAAATATAACCGCACCCTCAAGAAGACGCGTACTGGTTTTGCTGCTCGCTTGAATGAATTCTTTGCGAATTTCCGTCGTGTTGATGAGGAGTTCTTCGAAGAATTGGAAGAAATGCTGATTCTTTCCGATGTTGGGGTTAATGTTGCAACGCAATTAACGGAAGATTTGCGCTATGAAGCTCGCCTTGAAAATGTCAAAAAGACTGAGGATTTGCAACGCTTGATTATCGAAAAACTTGTGGATATCTACGAGAAGGATGATGTCTACAAGGAGCAGATTAATTTCCAAGATGGTTTGACAGTCATGCTTTTCGTTGGTGTCAACGGTGTTGGTAAGACAACGTCTATCGGTAAGTTGGCGCATAAATACAAACAAGAAGGCAAAAAAGTTATGTTGGTAGCTGCCGATACCTTCCGTGCGGGAGCTGTCGCTCAGTTGGTTGAGTGGGGACGTCGTGTTGATGTGCCAGTAGTGACTGGTGCTGAGAAGGCTGACCCAGCTTCAGTGGTCTTTGACGGTATGGAAAAGGCCCTTGCTGAGGGAGTCGACGTCCTTATGATTGATACTGCGGGGCGTTTGCAAAATAAAGACAATCTTATGGCAGAGCTTGAAAAGATTGGTCGTATTATCAAACGTGTGGTTCCAGAAGCACCTCATGAAACCCTCTTGGCCTTGGATGCCTCAACGGGTCAAAATGCCCTTAGTCAGGCTAAGGAATTTTCAAAAATTACACCTCTTACAGGTCTTGTCTTGACTAAGTTGGATGGTAGTGCCAAGGGTGGGGTGGTTTTAGCCATTCGCCAAGAGTTGGATATTCCAGTTAAGTTAATTGGTTTTGGTGAGAAAATTGATGATATTGGTGAGTTCCATTCAGAAGAATTCATGCAAGGTCTCTTGACTGGTTTGGTTTAAAGGAGTATTTAAAAAAGAGTGAGTACTGAGAAAAGGAATTCACTCTTTTTAATGGTGTCCTCACCTTGAAAAAAGTCGCTTTTATTGGTAAAATAGTAAGGAAAAACGCATGCTCTGAAAAGTGAGCTGTAACTTAATCACTGAACAACCCCTAAGCCAAAAAAAGAGATGATTGTTTTCTCTTTTTTAAGGTGAGTCATAAGAAGATTTTTAATCTTAGTTTAAGGAGAAGACATGTCTGAACGTGGACTTTTGATTGTTTTTTCAGGGCCTTCTGGTGTCGGAAAAGGAACTGTTCGTCAGGAGATTTTTTCAACACCTGACCATAAATTTGAATACTCAGTATCAATGACCACACGTGCTCAACGTCCTGGTGAAGTTGATGGAAAGGATTATTTTTTCCGTTCGCGTGAGGAGTTTGAAGAGCTTATTCGTAATGGTCAAATGTTGGAATATGCTGAGTATGTGGGTAACTACTACGGAACACCTTTGACTTATGTTAATGAAACCTTGGATAAAGGTGTTGATGTTTTCCTTGAAATCGAGGTTCAAGGGGCCCTTCAGGTTAAGAAAAAGGTCCCAGATGCTGTCTTCATCTTTTTGACACCACCAGACTTGAACGAGCTTCAAGAACGTTTGGTTGGTCGTGGGACAGATTCTGAGGAAGTTATTGCTCAACGTATCGAGCGTGCGCGTGAAGAAATTGCTCTCATGAGCGAATACGATTATGCCATTGTTAATGATGAAGTGCCTTTGGCTGCTGAGCGTGTCAAACGTGTTATTGAAGCAGAACACTTCCGAGTTGACCGTGTGATTGGTCGCTATCGTAATATGATTTCAGAAAAGAAATTATCAGATAAATAAATTAGAAATAGGTATAGAATTATGATGTTGAAACCCTCTATTGACAAACTTTTGGATAAAGTGCCTTCAAAATATTCATTGGTTATTTTGCAAGCCAAACGTGCCCATGAATTAGCCGCTGGTGCTGAACCAACTCAAGAGTTTACGTCAGTAAAACCAACCCTTCAAGCCCTTGAAGAGATTGAATCTGGTAATGTGACTATTCACCCAGATCCAGAATCTAAACGTGAATTGGCACGTTTGAAAGTGATTCAAGCACGTCTTGCTGCTGAGGAAGAAGAACGTAAAATCAAAGAACAAATCGCTAAAGAAAAAGAAGAAGGCGATAAAATCTAAAATCAAAGTCTTGCTTTGGTTTATGAGGAGAGGGGAGCTGAGGCATAGTGTCTCAGCTTCCTTCTTTATGACGATAATAGACAGCTCATATTTTCTTGAGCTTGGAAGATACTGGTCTTAAGGAAGTGACAGGAGGAAATTTATGGTTTTAGTAGCACATATTATTGTCGACGTTCCTCTGATGCAGACGGACAGACCTTATAGTTACCTGGTACCGGAAGCCATGCAAGAACAAATCGCCATCGGTATGCGGGTTCATGTGCCTTTTGGTAAAGGAAATCGTCTACTTCAAGGTTTTATTATTGGCTTGGAAGAGCAGGAAAATTTAAGAGATTTTCCTGAACTAAAACCCATCGCTGAGCTTTTAGATTATGAGCCAGTCCTTAATCAGGATCAGCTGGATTTGGCTGATCAGATGCGACATACGGTCTTTTCTTATAAGATTTCCATCTTGAAGTCAATGCTACCTGGTCTCCTTAATTCGCAGTACGATAAGGTTATCATGGCAACTGATAAACTGGGTGAAGAGGAAAAAGAGACTCTCCTTCAAGGGCAGAATCATATTCTTTTCTCGCAGTTGTCAGAGGTACAACGTCAAGCCATTCCTCGTCTGGTCCAGTCTGGGCGTGTAACGGTTGATTACCTTGCTAAAGATAAGCAGAATATTAAGACTGAGAAGCACTATAGTGTTCAAAAGGGTATTCTCGAGACTTTGGCTATTTCGCAAAGGGCTAAGAAACGATTGGAGTTGCGAGACTTCTTGCTAGAAAAGAGTGAGTCTGGCAAGTTGACGGATCTCCACAAGCTTTTTTCACGAGATGTGGTTAAGTTTTTCATTGAAGCTGGTGCCTTGGTCATCACCGAAGTTGAGGTCAATCGTGCTGATAGCTACTTTGAAAAGGTAGAAAAGACAGATTTTCTTGAGCTTAATGCTCAACAGGCGCACGCTGTTGAAGAAATGACGCGTCAAATCGGACAAGGTGGCAAACCTTTCTTATTGGAAGGGGTAACGGGATCAGGTAAGACAGAGGTCTATCTGCATCTTATCGAGAGGACCTTGGCTATGGGGAAAACGGCCATTGTCTTGGTGCCAGAGATTTCCTTGACACCTCAAATGACCAATCGTTTCATTTCACGTTTTGGTGACTTGGTGGCGATTATGCATTCAGGCTTGTCAGACGGTGAGAAATTTGACGAGTGGCGAAAGGTTAGGTCAGGCCAGGCCAAGGTTGTCGTAGGAGCGCGTTCGGCTGTTTTTGCTCCCTTGGACAATATCGGCGCGATCATTATCGATGAGGAACATGAGGCTACTTATAAGCAGGAGTCTAATCCTCGCTATCATGCTAGAGATGTGGCCTTGCTTAGGGCTAAGAGTCATGGAGCCGTGCTTGTCCTTGGGTCAGCAACACCATCTATTGAGACTCGGGCGAGAGCTCAGAAAGGGGTTTACCATTTTCTTGAGTTGACACAAAGGGCTAATCCTAATGCTAAAATTCCGCAGGTGGAAGTGGTGGACTTCAAGGATTTTGTGGGCCGTCAAGAGGCGAGTGATTTTACACCACCTCTTTTGGAAAAAATCAGGGAACGTTTGGCACGTAAGGAACAAGTCGTATTGATGTTAAATCGTCGTGGGTATTCCTCTTTTGTCATGTGTCGTGACTGTGGCTATGTGGATGATTGTCCGAATTGTGATATTTCACTTACCTTGCACATGGATACCAAGACCATGAATTGTCACTATTGTGATTTTCAAAAAGCAATACCACATGTCTGCCCTAACTGTCAGAGTCGTCAGATTCGTTATTATGGGACTGGGACACAAAAGGCCTATGATCAATTGACGGAACTTTTGCCAGAAGCCAAAGTGATTCGTATGGATGTTGATACGACACGTAAGAAAGGTGCTCACGAGAAACTCTTGGAGGCTTTTGGAAGTGGCAAGGCTGACATTTTGCTTGGGACTCAGATGATTGCCAAGGGCTTGGATTTTCCCAATGTCACCTTGGTAGGGGTCTTGAATGCAGATACATCGCTTAATTTACCAGATTTTCGTTCGGCTGAGCGTACCTTCCAGCTTTTGACTCAGGTAGCTGGTCGTGCTGGTCGTGCTGACAAGGAAGGGGAAGTTATTATTCAAACCTATAATCCTAGTCATTATGCCATTCGGTTTGCGCAACAACAGGATTATGAAGCTTTCTATGCTTATGAGATGGGGATTCGACGTCAGTTGGCCTATCCGCCATATTTTTATACGGTAGGAATCACGCTTTCTCACAAGGATGAAGAGTTTGTCGTCCGCAAGAGCTATGAGGTTATGGCTTATTTAAGAGAGCACTTGTCAGACAAGGTGACCTTCCTAGGCCCAACGCCTAAGCCTATTGCTCGAACACATAACCTTTATCATTATCAGATTATTATCAAATACCGTTTTGAGGATAACTTGGAAGAAACGCTTAATAGGGTCCTTGACATGACTCAGGAACCTGAAAACAAGGACCTGCGTTTGATTATCGATCACGAACCTCAGAATTTTACCTAATCTAGAAAAGGAAGAATATGACAAAATTAGTATTTATGGGAACGCCTGCCTTTTCAGCGACAGTGCTGGAAGGACTTTTGACAGATGAGCGTTACGATATTGTTGCTGTGGTGACGCAACCAGACCGTGCTGTCGGCCGTAAAAAAGAAATTCGCATGACACCGGTCAAGGAAGTAGCCTTGGCGCATGACTTGCCAATTTATCAACCGGAAAAATTGTCAGGGTCAGAAGAAATGGCGCAATTGATGGCACTTGGTGCTGATGGGATTGTTACTGCAGCTTATGGACAATTTTTACCAAGCAAGTTGCTTAATAGCATGGATTTTGCGGTGAATGTCCACGCTTCTCTCTTGCCAAAATACCGTGGTGGGGCACCTATTCATTATGCCATTATCAATGGGGATGCAGAAGCAGGTGTGACAATTATGGAAATGGTCAAGGAGATGGACGCTGGTGACATGGTTAGCCAAAAGGCCTTGCCAATTCTTGACGAGGATAATGTTGGTACCATGTTTGAAAAATTGGCCGTCTTGGGTCGTGACCTTTTGCTTGAGACCTTGCCTGCCTATATTGCTGGCGAAATCAAACCTGTTCCTCAAGATGCCAGTCAGGTAACGTTTTCGCCAAATATTAGTCCAGAAGAGGAGCGTCTTGATTGGAATAAATCGTCTCGTGACATCTTCAATCAAATCCGTGGTATGTACCCATGGCCTGTGGCACATACCTTGCTTGACAGCAAACGTTTCAAAATTTATGAAGCGGACTTGGTAGAAGGTCAAGGACAGGCTGGTCATATCATTGAAAAGACCAAGAAGAGTTTGGTAGTTGCGACTGGTCAAGGAGCCATTTCACTTAAGACAGTTCAGCCTGCAGGAAAACCCCGTATGGCTATTGCTGATTTCCTTAATGGGGTCGGACGCAATCTTGAAGTAGGTGATGCATTTGGCCAATGATTGGAAAAAAACAGCCCGTGGACAGGCACTTGAAGTCTTAGAAGAAGTCTTCCAGGAAGGAGCTTACTCAAATATTGCTCTCAATGCCCATCTGAGCAAGTCGCATCTGACAGATAAGGACAAGGCCTTGGTGACGGAAATTGTCTATGGGACCGTAGCTCGTAAGATTACGTTGGAGTGGGTCCTAGCCCATGTCATCGAGGACCGTGACAAGCTTGAACCTTGGGTCTATGACTTATTGCTTTTGAGCCTCTATCAGTTGGCCTATTTAGATAAGATTCCAGCCCATGCGGTGGTTAATGATGCCGTTTCTATTGCTAAAAATCGTGGCAATAAAAAGGGGGCTGAGAAGCTGGTCAATGCGGTTCTTCGTAAACTATCTAGCCAGCCTTTGCCAGATCCAAGCACAATCAAACGTGTCAATAAACGCTATTCTGTTCAGTATTCTCTACCTGTATGGTTGGTTAAAAAACTTATCGACCAGTATGGAGAGGATCGTGCCCTTGCTATTTTCCAAAGCCTTTTTGTGAGAAACAAGGCTAGTGTGCGTGTAACGGATGCGTCACGTTTGGAAGAGATTGCGGAGGCCACTGGGGCTGAGTGTTCAGTATTATCCCCAGTCGGGCTTGTTAAGTTTTCAGGTTACTTTGCTGGGACAGATTATTTTAAAGAGGGCTTATTGACCATTCAGGATGAGACCAGTCAACTGGTTGCGCCAACTTTAGGGATTCAAGGTGAGGAAGAAATCCTGGATGCCTGTGCGGCACCTGGAGGTAAGACGGTACATATGGCCTCATATTTGACGAGTGGACATGTGACGGCGCTTGACCTCTATGATCATAAGCTTGCTCTTATCAAAGAAAATGCACAACGTCTTGGCTTAGCTGATAAGGTTAAGACTCAGAAACTGGATGCTAGTCAGGTACATCAAGTCTTTCCAGCTGATAGTTTTGACAAGATTTTAGTGGATGCACCTTGTTCAGGAATTGGGCTCATTCGTCGGAAACCCGATATCAAATATAACAAGGATCTACAAGACTTTGAGTCCCTTAAGGCTGTGCAGTTGGATATCCTATCCAGCGTTTGTCAAACCCTACGAAAAGGTGGTATAATAACATATAGTACTTGCACCATCATAGCAGAAGAAAATCAAGAGGTGATTCAAGCCTTTCTTGAGAGCCATCCTGATTTTGAGCAAGTTGCCTTAGACCATCCATTTAAAGACATCGTGGTCAATGGCTGTTTGGCAATTACCCCCGAACAGTATCTAACTGATGGTTTTTTCATCGCACAGTTGCGTAAAAAAGCTTAGGGTTACAGAGGAGGAAATGCTGACGCAAGTCAGAAAGAAAACTATGGAAATATCATTATTAACGGACATTGGCCAAAAACGGTCAAATAACCAAGATTTTGTTAATAAATTTGTCAACCAAGCTGGTGTTACCCTTGTCGTTGTTGCAGACGGGATGGGCGGACACCGTGCTGGAAATATTGCCAGTGAGATGTCAGTGACTGATCTTGGTCGTGACTGGATTAACACTGATTTTCGTGAGTTGAGTCAGATTCGTGATTGGATGATTGCTGCCATTGATGCAGAAAATCGTAAAATTTATGAACTTGGCCAAAACGAAGAATATAAGGGAATGGGAACAACTATCGAGGTTCTTGCCTTTGTTGATAATGCTGTGATTTTTGCCCATGTTGGGGATTCACGTATTGCCCTTATCCGTAATGGTGAGTATAAGCAATTGACGAATGACCATTCTTTGGTCAATGCTCTTATCAAGGCTGGTCAGTTGACCGAAGAAGAAGCAGCAGTTCACCCACAACGTAATATCATTACGCAATCTATTGGGCAAGCTGCTCCGATTGAAGCTGACCTTGGTGTCCAACAATTAGAACCAGGGGACTATATTTTGGCCAATTCAGATGGTTTGACCAACATGATTTCAGTCGAACAGATTGTTCATATTGTCAACAGCCCTGGTTTCGTCGAAGAAAAAACGAGTCGTTTGGTAGCTGCAGCCAATGAGGCAGGTGGTCTTGATAATATTACCGTTGCTCTCATTAAGGTAGAAAGTGAGGAAGGATAATGATCCAAGTTGGCAAATTGTTTGCTGGACGTTATCGAATCCTTAAATCTATCGGACGTGGTGGTATGGCGGATGTTTATCTGGCTAATGACCTGATTCTGGACAATGAAAAAGTGGCTATTAAGGTACTTCGTACCAATTACCAAACTGATCAGGTGGCTGTGGCCCGTTTCCAACGTGAAGCGCGTGCCATGGCAGAACTCAGTCATCCTAATATCGTTGCTATCCGAGATATTGGCGAAGAAGACGGCCAGCAGTTCTTGGTGATGGAGTATGTGGACGGTTCGGACTTGAAGAAATACATTCAAGACCATGCGCCACTTTCTAACCAAGATGTTGTGCGTATCATGGGGGAGGTCCTTTCCGCCATGACTCTTGCCCATCAAAAGGGCATTATCCACCGTGACCTTAAGCCACAAAACGTTCTTTTAACTAAGGACGGTACAGCCAAGGTCACAGACTTCGGAATTGCGGTTGCCTTTGCAGAGACTAGTCTAACTCAAACGAACTCTATGTTGGGTTCTGTCCACTACCTGTCACCAGAGCAGGCTCGTGGATCTAAAGCGACTATCCAAAGTGACATCTATGCTATGGGTATTATGCTTTTTGAAATGTTGACAGGTCATATTCCTTATGATGGCGATAGTGCAGTAACCATTGCACTCCAACATTTCCAAAAGCCACTCCCATCGATTTTGGCAGAGAACCGTAACGTTCCCCAAGCTTTGGAAAACGTGGTTATTCGAGCAACAGCCAAAAAACTAGAAAATCGTTACAATAGTACTTTGGAAATGAGCCGTGACTTGGTAACGAGTTTGCATCCTAGTCATCGACGCGATGCCAAGGTAGTCTTTGATGATATGACGGATACCAAGACCTTGCCGAAGGTTGATCCAGTTCCATCAGCAAGTCTTGAGAAAAAAGCCGTTGCTGCTGAGCCATCAGAGCCTACACCTGCTCCAAGTAAACAACCAAGGAAAAAAACGACACCAGCTAAGAAGAAAAAGAAGAAGAACTTCTTCTCAACCTTACTCAAGGTTTTCCTAGGACTGGTCTTTATTGGTATTATCATCTTTGCCTATTTGGTATTTACCAATCCTGATAATGTCCAAGTACCTAATGTGGTCGGTCAGGAGTTGTCCACAGCTCAGACTAAAATTGAGGGTGCTGGATTTAAGGTAGGAGAAGTCAAGGAAGTGGAAGATGACTCTGTCGATACGGGTAAGGTCATCAAGACCGATCCTACAGCTGGAACCACACGAAAAGAAGGTTCAAGTATTGATCTCTATGTTTCTTCTGGTAGTAAAGGTTTCGCTTTGAAAGACTACAAGGGTAAAAACTATAAGGATGCCATTGAGGACTTAACTTCGAATTATGGTGTTTCTGAGGACCAAATTGATATTCAGCATGTCGAAGACGACAGTGCTGAAGAGGGAGAAATCCTATCTCAAAGTCCAGGGAAAAACAAGTCCTTCAATCCTAAGGATAGTAAGGCTAAGATTAAGTTCCGTGTGGCAACTCCTAAGACAGTTACCATGCCTGATGTGACTGGTTTGACGGTTTCAACAGCAGTTCAAACCTTGAATCGTAAGAATATCTCAAGTAGTAGCATCGAGTACCACGACTATAATACTGGTGCCAAATTAGATAAGGATAAGGTTCCTAGCAGTACGGAGGTCCTTTATCAAGATCCACAAGCTGGTACAAGTGTTGATGGTACAGTGATTCTCTATGTTTCGGTTGCAACAGCAAGTTCAAACCTTCAGTCAAGCTCAAGTAGTACGACACATTCGTCATCAACGAGCTCAAGTACTGACAGTACAACTTCAAGCACTGAAACCTCGACAGAGGCTACTCACACAGAACTACAATAGATTAAAAAAACTTAGACATAATAAAGAGAGGTTATTTAATCTCTCTTTTTTGCTACCTAGAGATCTTATCGATAGCCTAAAAAGCCTGCTTGCCAGAGGTCAGAGATTCTTTTATAATGAAGACATCACATATAGGAGAGACGCTATGAGAAACCGTAGAAAACTGAGAAGGTATATCATTACCTACGATATTGTCATAACAGTCCTGGCCCTGATTTCCATTGGCTTGGTTATCTTTGATTTAGTTGGCTTAATTTCAATTGGAAGGCGACCTTTTAGAGTGATAGATCAGTCTATAACGCTCATATTTGCCATTGATTATGCGATTCGTTTCTCCTTAGCACCTCGTAAGCGAATCTTTGTTAAAACACATGTGTTGGACTTGTTGGCTATTATTCCCTATAATGAAGTCTTTACCTTCCTCCGATTTTCAAGAGTGGGACGCTTTGCCAGGTTGGCCAAACTCTCACGTTTAATTGGTTTGAGTAGCAAACTCAAGCATATTTCCAATCGTATCAATCGCAGAAATGGCTTTTATTTTCTACTTTCGGTTAATAGTATTATCATTCTTATCAGTAGTGCTGTTATTGCCCGAGTAGAACACCATAATTTTATAGATGCTATTTGGTGGTCTGTAGCAACGGTGACTACGGTTGGTTATGGAGATATCGTCCCTAAAACGCTTGTAGGTAAGGCAGTCGCTGTTATTCTCATGTTTAGTGGGATTGCCACTCTAGGGTTGTTAACTAGCTCTCTTAATAATATTTTTGTGCGGTCAGGTCGTCAGACTGAACGAAAATTAGCCGAGCTTAAGAAAGAATTAGCAGAGCAGCGTGTCATACTGGAGGAAATCAGAAGTACAGTGCTAATGATAAGAAGCAAAATGGACGATACTGACGATTAAGATTTTTGAATGAAAGACTGTGTTTCCTGTAATGGAGGCACTTTTTTGCTTTCTTCTGCCCCTTTTCTATCTTGATTACTCAATGCTCAAACTGGGTCTTTTTGTCAATTGCCTTAAAATTTGATAGAATGAAGCCTGTATACTTTTATTTGAGAGGTCCTTATGACCAAATTTAATTTTTTCTTAGTGGTGGAAGCCCTGCTTTTGACTCTGGGCCTGATTACCATTTTTAATAATGATATTACCAGTTTTATTTTCATTCTGGTTTTGACCTTGTTAGCGGTTCGCTTTTTTAATAAGGAATCCAAAAGTGACTTTGTCTTGACCATCTGTTTGATCTCACTTTTTCTGGTTTCCATGTGGAATATCTATGTGGTACTTGCGATTTTAGTGGGTGTGGCCTATGTCATGATTAACCATTTTTCACAGGTTAAGAAAAAGAATCGCTACGCTCTCATTCAATTCAAGGAAGACGACTTGGATCCTCAGGCTGTGCGAAATCAGTGGATTGGAACTCGGATGGAACCTGTCAGTGATCGTTATGACTTTGATGATATCAATATCATCCGTTTCTTTGGAACAGATGTGATTGATTTGACCCAGGTTATCGTCTCGGGGCGAGATAATGTTGTGATTTTGCAGAAACTTTATGGTCCGACGACTATCTTGGTACCAATTGATGTTTCCGTCAAGCTCAATATATCAGCGATTTATAGCTCTGTCACCTTCTTCAATGAAGATGAGTACGACCTCCGTTACGAAAGATTGACCTTGCAGGGGGCGGAGTATGAACATGCTCATCGAACAGTGAAATTGATTCTCAATGTGGGAGCTGGACCAGTGGAGGTACGTCGCAAATGAAGAAACAGTACCTATTTTTGATTCTGATTTATTCAGTTGTTGTTCTGGTTGGCGTTACCCTAGTGGTTATGGATAGCTTTAACCTTAACTTTTCATTGGTTTTTGGTAATCTATCTCAGGTCTTCCATTTTCTTTTTAACATGTTTTTTGTGGTTCTGAGTTTGCTCATTTTGCTTTATATTCTTTGGGCCATTGCCAATGATAACAGTATGCGATCAGTCAATCAGGATTTGCGCCGCATTATCAATAATCAACCAGTCAAACGTCAGGGAGATATTGAGTTAGACAAGAATATGATGCGCTTATCTCATAAGATGCGTAAATTGACTAAGGACTTGCAGAAAACTGAGAATGCTCAAGCTCTTCAAAGCCGTGATATTATTAAGAAGGAACGAGGACGTATTGCTCGTGACCTTCACGATACCGTTAGTCAGGAACTTTTTGCGGCTAGTATGATTCTTTCTGGTGTCTCTCAGATGGCGGACCAGCTAAGTAAAGAAGATTTGCATAATCAAATTCAGGCGGTTGAGGCCATGCTGACGGATGCTCAAAATGATATGCGTGTCTTGCTTTTGCATCTTCGTCCGACAGAGCTTGAGAACAAGACCTTGCAAGAAGGCTTGCAGATGATTCTTAAGGAATTAACCGATAAATCCAATATCCATGTCGTCTACAAGGATATGGTTAAGAAAGTGCCTAAGCGTATTGAAAATAATCTCTTTAGGATTGCCCAAGAGTTTATCTCTAATACTCTTAAACACGCCAAGGCTAGCCAGATAGAGGTTTATCTCTATCAAAATAGTCAGGAAATTCAATTGAAAATGTTGGATAATGGTGTTGGTTATGATTTAAATGCGTCGACTGACGAGATGAGTTATGGACTGAAAAATATCCAGGAGCGTGTCGATGAAATGGCGGGAACTGTGCAGTTCCTATCTGCTACAGGTAAAGGAACATCTATTGATGTTCGTGTGCCGATATTAAGAGGAGAAGACAATGTCGAATAAGATAAATGTGATTTTGGTCGATGACCATGAGATGGTCCGTTTGGGCCTTAAGAGTTTCCTGAATCTCCAAGGAGATGTCGAAGTGGTTGGAGAAGCGAGCAATGGCCGAGAAGGTGTTGACCTTGCCCTGGAACTTCGTCCAGATGTCGTCGTAATGGACCTTGTTATGCCTGAATTAGATGGTGTTCAAGCGACTTTGGAATTGCTCAAAGAATGGCCTGAAGCCAAGATTTTGGTTTTGACTAGCTATTTGGACAATGAAAAAATTTATCCAGTCATTGAAGCTGGAGCCAAAGGCTATATGCTTAAAACCAGCAGTGCGGCAGAGATTCTCAATAGTATCCGTAAGGTTTACCGTGGTGAAGAAGCTATCGAAACTGAGGTGGACAATAAGATTAAATACCATGATAGCCATCCGGACCTACACGATGACTTGACGGCACGTGAACGTGATATCTTGGCCCTTTTGGCTAAGGGGTATGACAATCAAACCATTGCTAATGAGCTATTTATTTCGTTGAAAACCGTTAAAACTCACGTGTCTAATATCCTTGGAAAACTCAATGTTGATGACCGTACTCAGGCTGTTGTTTATGCCTTTAGACATCATTTGGTTTCGCAGGATGATGAATAAAGCTATCAACTAAGCTTGTTATCTAGGGGCTAGAGAGGGTTATCATAACTCTTAACCCTAAGTCGGATTTTATGAGTCAAATTCTTTGACTTTATTTCTAGCAAAACATATAATTAAACCATCCTAAAACTTTTCTTTTTTCATATGAGGTTGAAGCGACCTCATATCATCTATCTAAGTTCGCTTAGATGATGAAATCTCCTAACTCCTAGCAATCGGTATTTCCGGTTGCTTTTTTTGAAAAAAAGTTTAAAAAAGTGTTGACAGCCTACTAGTTTTTCTGTAGAATAATAAGAGTCTTTTGGGGTATAGCCAAGCGGTAAGGCAAGGGACTTTGACTCCCTCATGCGTTGGTTCGAATCCAGCTACCCCAGTTCTACCTGAGGGTAGAGACACAGATTATGGTCCGTTGGTCAAGGGGTTAAGACACCGCCTTTTCACGGCGGTAACACGGGTTCGAATCCCGTACGGACTATAAGTACCAGCTAGAGAAAGCTGGTTTTTTTGTGTCCTTTTTGATAAAATAGAGGGGTTGACTGGCCTAGGTCAGACATTTTATACCACTTTAAAATCATAAATAACGAGACCTCGACCCGAAGAAAAACCTTTGTTTTGTGATGGCTGTCAGATGATGATAAGCCCTTGGTCGAGTTGTGGTTTTATTTGAATAAGTAAACAGATAATAAGGAAATGCAATGACATACTATAACGTTGGAAAGATTGTAAATACACAGGGCTTGCAGGGGGAACTTCGTGTTTTGTCTGTAACAGATTTTGCGGATGAGCGTTTTAAGAAGAAGAGTGTCCTAGCCCTTTTTGATGACAAAGATAATTACATCATGGATGTCGAGATTGCGAGTCACCGTAAGCATAAGAACTTTGATATCGTTAAGTTTAAAGGACTTTACCATATCGATGATGTAGAGAAGTATAAGGGCTGTAGTCTTAAGATTGCTGAGGAAAATCTAACAGACCTTGATGACGGGGAATTTTACTATCATGAGATCATTGGCCTTGATGTTTATGAAGGCGACACTTTGATCGGTCAGGTCAAAGAGATTCTCCAACCGGGAGCTAATGATGTTTGGGTAGTGAAACGTAAAGGCAAGAAAGACTTGCTCTTGCCATATATCCCACCTGTAGTTCTTGATGTTGATGTTGCAGCTGGTCGTATTGAGGTTGAGCTCATGGAAGGATTGGACGATGAAGATTGATATCTTGACCCTATTTCCAGATATGTTTGCTCCCTTAGAGCATTCCATTGTTGGTAAGGCAAAGGATAAGGGGCTTCTAGAAATCAACTATCACAATTTCCGTGAAAATGCGGAGAAGGCTCGTCATGTAGATGACGAACCTTACGGTGGTGGACAAGGCATGTTGCTTCGTGCCCAGCCAATTTTTGATACCTTTGACAAGCTAAATGTCACTAAGCCTCGCGTTATTCTCCTAGATCCTGCGGGGCGTACCTTTGATCAGGCCTATGCAGAAGAATTGGCGCAAGAAGAGGAATTGGTCTTTATCTGTGGCCATTATGAGGGCTATGATGAGCGCATCAAAACTTTGGTGACAGACGAGATTTCCTTGGGAGACTTTGTCCTAACTGGGGGAGAGTTAGCTGCTATGACTATTGTAGATGCTACCGTCCGTTTGATTCCTGAGGTTTTAGGTAAGGAAGCTAGTCATAAGGATGATAGTTTCTCATCAGGGCTTTTGGAGTTTCCACAATACACTCGCCCAGCTGAATTTCGTGGCATGAAGGTGCCAGATGTGCTCTTGTCAGGTCACCATGTCAATATTCGACGTTGGCGTATGGAACAGAGTTTGCGTAAGACCTGGGAGCGTCGACCAGACCTCTTGGAAAACTATGACTTTACGGATGAAGAACGTCAGATTTTAGAAGAGATAAAAGCAGAAGGGAAATAAAATGTCAGAAGAAAAGATTTACGATATTACCATTATCGGTGGTGGGCCAGTAGGACTTTGGGCTGCCTTTTACGCCGGTCTACGTGGTATGACTGTTAATATTATTGAGAGTCTGTCAGAGCTTGGTGGACAACCTGCCGTTCTCTATCCAGAGAAGAAAATCTACGATATTCCAGCCTTTCCGCAAACGACAGGTGCGGAATTGACAGAAAATCTCTTGACTCAACTTAAGCGTTTTGAAGATCGTGTCAGCATTCATTTGAAAGAAGAAGTGCAAACCTTTGAAAAGAAAGAAGGCATCTTCATAATTGCTACTAGTAAGGGCCAACACTTGTCTAAGGCTATCGTCATTGCTTGTGGGAATGGTGCCTTCGCTCCCCGTCCTTTGGGTGTGAACAATGAAGAAGATTATGCGGACAATAACTTGTTCTATAATGTGCATAGTCTTGACCAATTTGCCGGCAAGAAGGTTGTGATTGCTGGTGGTGGAGATTCAGCTGTTGACTGGGCTAATCACTTGGATGGAATTGCTGAGAGTGTGACTTTGATTCACCGCCGTGATGCCTTTCGTGCCCATGAGCATAGTGTAGAGCTTCTTCATCAATCGTCAGTTAGTGTGATGACACCTTATGTACCACTTGAAATCAAGGGTGAAAATGGTCTTGCCCAAAGTTTGACCGTTCAAAAAGTTAAGTCAGACGAGGTTGTGGAATTGCCACTTGATGCCCTTATTGTTAGCTTTGGCTTCTCAACCAACAATAAAAACCTTCGTAACTGGAATGTTGATTACAAACGCTCTAGCGTTACTGTTAATGCGCAGTTTGAAACCTCACAAGAAGGTGTTTATGCTATCGGTGATGCGGCAGAATATGAGGGTAAGATTGATTTGATTGCTGTGGGAATGGGTGAAGCTCCTATCGCTATCAACCAAGCTATCCAATATATTGATCCAGACGGTAAGAATCGTCCGGTTCACTCAACATCATTAATTGAAGAATAATGTCAAAAGAAGGAAAGTCTCAAAAATAACTTTGTCTTCAATCTAAGGAGAGACTTGTCTCTCTTTTTTCATGTCTAAAAACGTGGTATAATACACCTATGGCTACAACGAAAAAAACGAAAAAAGGAGCGGTTTCTAAGAACAGTAAGAAGCGGCTTACAAAAGCAGAATTAGACAGACAGAAGGCGATTAAGCGAATGCTATGGACCTTCTTTTTTGCCTTTGTTTTAATTTTCCCAGTCTTTCGATTGGGTTTCTTTGGGGTTACCCTCTATAATCTCTTTCGAGTATTTGTGGGGAGTATGGCTTATCCTTTAATTTTTGCTATCTATGTTTATCTCTTTGGCTTTAAATGGTTACGTAAACATAGTAACTACGTAACAGGATTTTGGATGATCTTCGCGGGTCTCTTGTTGGAGTTTCACGCCTATCTCTTTAGTCTAGAACGCATGAGTGGTCTGGATATTTTCCCTGGTACCAAGGACTTGCTTTTTGGGGAACTGGTCAGTGTGCAAGTAGCTCGTTTTGCGGGTGGTGGTATGTTGGGGGCTCTCCTATACCAACCGATTTCCTTCCTCTTTTCAAATATCGGTAGCTTCATGATTGGGGTATTGATCATTCTCTTGGGTGCCTTCATTCTTAGCCCTTGGGATGTCTTGGATATCATGGAGTATGCTAAAGAAGCTTGGCAGAAAGGGGCTGAGAAGCGTTTGGAACGGACGGCTCAACGTCAGGAAAAGAAGGCAGAACGTCAGGCTCAGAAAGAACGTGAGGCGGAAGAACGTGCCGAAGCCGATCGTCTGGCTGATTTAACTGTTGACGAGGAGACGGGAGAAATCTTAGATGATGCCGCAGAGGAGTTACCACAAGAAACTGAGATTTTTGCACCTGAACCTGAAATCAGTGATTATGCCTCTGAGGGCTACTATGATAATCTCCCTCCAGAGGATTATGAGGATTTCCAAGAAGATTATGCACCTTATCCAGAGGATGTGCCAACCGAGGAGTTTCCGCCATCTATGGTTGTTGAGGGAGATGATGCACCTGTCGAGGTTGATTTCACGCCGAAGGAGCTCTTACAGTATAAATTACCTCAGATAGATCTCTTTGCACCTGATAAGCCTAAGAGTCAATCTAAAGAGAAAAACATCGTTCGTAAGAATATTCGAATCTTAGAAGATACTTTCAAGAGTTTCAATATTGACGTCAAGGTTGAGCGAGCCGAAATTGGACCATCAGTGACCAAGTACGAGGTCAAGCCTGCTGTTGGGGTTCGTGTTAATCGCATTTCAAATCTAGCTGATGACTTGGCTCTGGCTCTAGCTGCGAAAGATGTCCGTATTGAGGCCCCTATTCCTGGAAAGTCTTTAGTTGGGATCGAAGTGCCTAACTCTGAGATTGCGACGGTTTCTTTCCGTGAACTTTGGGAACAGTCCAAGACGGATCCTAATAAGCTCTTGGAAGTTCCTCTCGGTAAGGCAGTTGATGGTTCGGCTCGTAGCTTTGATTTGGGACGGATGCCTCACTTGCTGGTGGCTGGGTCAACAGGTTCTGGTAAATCGGTTGCGGTTAACGGAATCATCTCTAGTATTCTTATGAAGGCTCGTCCTGACCAGGTTAAGTTCCTCATGGTCGATCCTAAGATGGTTGAGCTCTCTGTTTACAATGATATTCCTCATCTCCTTATCCCTGTGGTGACTAACCCACGTAAGGCTGCCAAGGCTCTTCAAAAAGTGGTAGATGAGATGGAAAACCGTTACGAACTCTTTAGTAAGTTTGGCGTACGTAACATTGCTGGCTACAATGCCAAGGTTGAAGATTGGAATGCCCAATCCCAAGAAAAACAGATTCCCCTACCTTTAATTGTGGTTATCGTTGATGAGTTGGCTGACTTGATGATGGTAGCCAGTAAGGAAGTGGAAGATGCTATCATTCGTTTGGGACAAAAAGCACGTGCTGCGGGAATTCACATGATTCTCGCCACTCAACGTCCGTCGGTTGATGTTATCTCTGGTTTGATTAAGGCCAATGTGCCTTCTCGTGTGGCTTTTGCGGTGTCTTCGGGAACAGATAGTCGTACCATTTTAGATGAAAATGGGGCAGAAAAGCTACTCGGACGTGGGGATATGCTTTTCAAACCGATTGATGAGAACCACCCTGTTCGTCTACAAGGTTCCTTCATTTCTGATGATGACGTGGAACGTATTGTGACCTTTATCAAGGATCAGGCTTCTGCTGACTACGATGAGAGCTTTGACCCTGGTGAAGTTTCCGAGAATGATTTTGGTGGAGGTTCGTCTGCCAATGGTGGTAGCTCAGAAGGAGACCCTCTCTTTGAAGAAGCTAAGGCTTTGGTCCTTGAAACACAAAAAGCCAGTGCTTCCATGATTCAGCGACGTCTGTCAGTTGGTTTCAACCGTGCCACTCGTTTAATGGAAGAATTGGAAGAAGCCGGCGTTATCGGACCGGCTGAAGGCACCAAACCACGTAAGGTTTTGATGACTCAAGAATAATGAACTGGAAAGAGTCATAAGACTGGTTTTGAAAGGAATTAGAACAGACAAAAGAAATGAGAAAAATGAGCATTTTACCATTTGTTTTCTCATTCTTTTTTTATGTTCAAAATAGACCAAAAAATTGCAAAATATTCCATAAGAACGCTTACAAAACGAACATTTTCTGATATAATAGGAGAAAAAGTGAGTAATAAAAACTAAGGAGTTAAAAAATGGACAATTTATTAACCGTTCATTTTCATAGTATGCATGGCGACTATTCCCGATATAGTATGTGGAAGTGGCTAGATGGTTATTGGGGCGAAGTGGCCCATTTTTCACGTGAGGACGATTTTGGCCTTGTTGGTCAGGTTACTTCTCCCTCTAATCGTTTTATTGATTCTGTCAATCTTTTGGTCAAAACGGAAGACTGGTCGAGGCAAACACATGATTATCGTGTCCGACGCTTCCTAGGGGATGCTCCCAATGCTATTTGGATAGTTGAAGGTGACCCAACGGTTTATTATTCTAAACAGGCAGCCTTGACTAGCCATAGTTTTGAAGGTCGCGACCAGCATGCCTTTGATATGGCTCTTCGTAGACAGGAATTTGATCAAAAGTGGGGTTTTCAAGGCTGGTTAGGGCATGAGTATGAAAAAGGGGCTACAGAGTTTCGCCTTTGGTCACCACTAGCTCGTCGTGTGCAGCTCTTACTTTTTAAAAAGGGCAGTAAAAATCCTAAGGTCATTAAGATGAGTCGAGGAGCTAGCGTCAATAAGGACCGTCATGAGATGAATACTCACGGTGTTTGGAGTGCCACTGTCAAAAAGGATTTGGATGGGGTAGCCTACCAGTTTCGTGTTTATCATGAGGAAAGCTTCTATCAGGATACGAGAGACCCTTATAGCATCGCCCTTAGCTTAGATAATAAAAAAAGTTTAGTGGTCAATCCTAAGCGACTTGTTCCAAGAGGGTATGAAAAGGTTACCAAGCAAAAAGCGAGCTGGCGTAAGGCAAATGCTTGCTCATCCGTTATCTGTGAAATGCACGTCCGTGACTTCTCAATTTCAGAGACATCTGGTGTTAAGAAGTCCTATAGAGGAACCTATCTAGGTGCTTGTCAGAAAGGGACTAGAAATGCCCAAGGAGATGTGACTGGTTTTGATTACCTCAAACGTATGGGTTACAACTATGTCCAACTGCAACCGGTCTTTGATCACCATAAAACCTACGATAAAGGTGGGAAGCTTCTCTACAACTGGGGGTACGATCCTGAAAATTACAATGTTCCGGATCGTCAGTTTGCTGCTGATCAAAAGAATCCCGTGGCACCAATTCTAGAGCTTAAGAAAATGATTCAGGCCTACCATGAGGCAGGAATAGGGGTTATCATGGATGTGGTTTATAATCATACTTACTCTTCTTACAGCTCTCCCTTCCAACTTTCTGTGCCGGCTTATTACTACCGTATGCATGACAATGGGTCTTTCCAAGACGGATCAGGCTGTGGAAATGAAACAGCCAGTGAAAAGGAAATGTACCGTAAGTATATGATTGATTCTTTGGCCTATTGGGCAGAAGAATTTGGAGTGGATGGTTTCCGTTTTGACCTTATGGGCTTGCATGATGTTGCTACTATGAATGCCATTCGTTCGGCCATGGATGATATTGATCCTAGGATTCTTCTATATGGTGAAGGATGGGATATGGGAATTGGTCTTCCTGTGGATCAAAAGGGCAAGAAGGATAATGCAGCCCTGATGCCTAGAATCGGATTTTTCAATGACAATGCGCGTGACGCCGTTAAAGGGGCAGAAGTCTATGGACATATCAGTAACGGTTATGTGTCTGGAGCCCCATTGGAAGACCAGATTGCCAAGAGTCTGCTTGGTAGCCGTGGTTTTGTAAACTACCTCATGCCGGGTCAGGTTCTCAACTATATTGAAGCTCATGACAATTACAATTTGAATGACCTTATGCATCATTTGCATCCACATGATTCGCCAGAAGATATTGAAAAACGTATCTACTTGGCAAATGCTCTTAATCTAAGTATGCAAGGGATGTGTTTCATGCAGTTGGGACAAGAATTTCAGCGTAGTAAGATGGTTGCAACAGGTGAAGACGGAAACTACACGGAATCGGATGTTAAGCGTGCCATGAATAGCTACAATGCTCCTGATGCCGTTAATCAGGTGGATTGGAATCAAGTGACCCTTAAGAAAGACTTGGTTGCTAAAGTTGCCAAATTAATTGAGCGTAAGCAAACCGTACCAGAATTGTCATATCGTTCATATGCAGATATTTACGATAATCTCTATGTCGCAAAAGCGGAGTACGATTCAGGTATTGTTGAATTGCACATTTCTGGAAAATTACGTAAGACTTTTGTGTTCGATAATATGAAAAAAGATTTGGAGATTTACTGACAAGAATGTCAAGAAATGTTATAATACAGTAAACGCTTACATAAGTGGTTTTGTTTACTTGTAAGCCCTATCGGTCTGAAGGGTTTTCTAGTGTATTTACATATATTTCAATGTTTTAATTTCTTGATAGTTAGAACTATCAAGGCTAGTTTAAGAAAGGAGTGATGGTATGAATCTCGATGAAGCCATGTACACATTTGGAACAGGTGAGAACTTCCACCTTCAGAATTATTTGGGTGTGCATGAATTAGAGGGAGAAGAAGGTTTTATCTTCCGTGTGTGGGCCCCTCATGCTGAGCAGATTCAGGTAATTGGAGATTTCACAGGTTGGTTTGATGAACCTCTGGATATGACCAAAAACCATATCGGTGTTTGGGAGGCGACTTCAGCTCTCCCAGAGGAAGGACAACTCTATAAGTTCTTGGTGAAACGTAAGGGAGGTCAAGTCGTCGAAAAGATGGATCCTTTTGCGACTTACTTAGAGCCTCGTCCTGGAACAGGAGCTGTGATTCGTAAGAAGAAAACTAAGAAGTGGAAGGATGGCCTTTGGATGGGTCGTCGTAAACGCTTTGGTTTCCAAAAACGTCCGGTTAATATCTATGAAGCTCATGCATCATCTTGGAAACTAAAAGAGGATGGTCAACCTTATACTTTCAAAGAATTGAAAGAAGAGTTGATTCCATATTTGGTTGAGATGAACTATACTCACGTGGAATTCATGCCACTCATGGCTCATCCTCTTGGGATGAGTTGGGGTTACCAGCTTATGGGTTACTTTGCTTTTGAGCATACCTATGGCACACCAGAAGAATTTCAAGATTTCGTAGAAGCATGTCACCAGAATAATATCGGTGTCTTGGTAGACTGGGTCCCAGGTCACTATACACAGAATGACGATGCTTTGGCCTACTTCGATGGTACACCAACTTTCGAATATCAGGATCATGATCGAGCTCATAACTATCGTTGGGGCGCACTTAACTTTGACTTAGGAAAAAATCAAGTTCAGTCTTTCCTTATTTCAAGTGCTCTTTACTGGATTGAAAATTATCATATCGATGGTATCCGAGTGGATGCAGTATCTAACATGCTCTATTTGGACTATGATGAAGGTCCATGGATGCCTAACAAGGACGGTGGAAATCGTAACTTGGAAGGCTACGGCTTCCTTCAAAAACTCAATCGTGAAATTAAAAAACGCTATCCAGATGTTATGATGGTTGCGGAAGAATCAACTGCAGCAACGCCAATCACCCAACCGATTGAAGAAGGTGGTCTAGGTTTCGACTTCAAATGGAATATGGGTTGGATGAACGATATCCTCAAATTCTACGCAGAAGATCCAGTTTACCGTCAGTATGACTTCAATCTGATGACCTTCAGTTTCATGTATTGCTTCAATGAAAACTATGTTCTACCTTTCTCACATGATGAAGTGGTTCATGGTAAGAAGAGCATGATGCATAAGATGTGGGGTGACCGCTATAATCAATTTGCTGGTCTTCGTAACCTCTATGCTTACCAACTCTGTCACCCAGGTAAGAAATTGCTCTTTATGGGTTCTGAGTTTGGTCAATTCTTGGAGTGGAAGTTTGATTATCAACTCGAATGGGGTAATCTTGAAGATGAGATGAACCAGAAGATGCAGGCCTTTACTAGCCATATGAATGCTTTCTACAAGGACCATAAATCTCTCTGGCAGATTGATGATTCTTACGATGGTATTGAAATCATTGACGCGGATAACCGTGCTGAAAGTGTGCTTTCCTTCATTCGTAAGGATGACAAAGGCGATAAGGGTGACTTCCTTGTCTGTGTCTTCAACCTAGCTCCAGTGGAACGTCAAGACTTCACTATTGGATTGCCAGTCGCTGGTATTTATCAAGAAGTACTTAACACTGAGATGGAAGAATTCGGTGGTGTCTGGAAAGAAGGAAATCCTGAAACTCGTACCCAAAAGGCGAAGTGGAAGGATTATGAAAATACCCTTAGCTTCACATTGCCAGCTCTTGGAGCAAGTATCTGGCGTGTTAAACGTCGCTTGAAATAAAGGGTAGAATTAAACGTGTACACGATTTGTTTTTCAGGGATGATAGCAAGAAAGTCACGGTTGAAAGAAGCTTTCTGACGCCCAAACTATTGCCACACTGAGAAACTTACTTTAATTGTCATAATCAGTTTCGGCTGATTGTCTAACATCCTTTTGAGGATGAAACTAAAAATCATGAGGGGGACTATTCATGAAAAATGAAATGTTGGCTTTGATCCTTGCTGGTGGGCAAGGAACTCGTCTTGGAAAATTGACCCAAAGTATTGCCAAACCAGCTGTTCAGTTTGGTGGACGCTACCGTATCATTGACTTTGGTTTGTCAAACTGTGCCAATTCAGGAATTAACAATGTAGGTGTCATTACACAGTATCAACCACTTGCTTTGAACAATCATATCGGTAATGGTTCAAGTTGGGGATTGGATGGTGTTAACTCTGGTGTATCAATTCTTCAACCTTACTCAGCTAGCGAAGGTAATCGTTGGTTTGAAGGTACCAGCCACGCTATTTATCAAAACATTGAGTATATCGATAGCATCAATCCTGAATATGTTTTGATTTTGTCTGGTGACCATATTTACAAGATGGACTATGATGATATGCTCCAATCTCACAAAGATAACAACGCAAGTCTTACTGTCGCCGTTCTTGATGTGCCACTTAAAGAAGCTAGCCGTTTCGGTATCATGAACACTGATGCTAATAACCGTATTGTTGAGTTCGAAGAAAAACCTGAAAACCCTAAATCTACGAAAGCATCAATGGGTATTTACATCTTTGATTGGAAACGTCTTCGCAATATGTTAGTATCAGCTGAAAAGAGTTCAGTTGATATGTCAGACTTTGGTAAGAACGTTATCCCAGCTTATCTTGAAACAGGTGAAAGCGTCTTTGCTTATGAATTTGAAGGCTATTGGAAAGACGTAGGTACTATCGAATCCCTTTGGGAAGCAAATATGGAGTACATTTCTCCTGAAAATGCCTTGGATAGTCGTAACCGTCAATGGAAAATTTACTCACGTAACGTGATTGCTCCACCAAACTTCTTTGGTGAGAATGCTCATGTTGAAGATTCACTCGTTGTTGATGGATGTTTGGTTGATGGAACTGTTAAACATTCTGTGCTTTCAACAAGTGCACAAATTCGTGAAGGGGCAGTCGTTGAAGATTCAGTGATTATGAGTGGTGCAATTATTGGTAAAGGTGCAAAAATTAAACGAGCTATTATCGGTGAAGGTGCACACATTTCCGATGGTGTGGAAATTGACGGTACAGAAGAAGTGCAAGTCGTAGGATACAATGAAGTAGTGGGGGTACCAAAAGATGAAGATTGATAAATATTCTGCAATTCTAGGAAATACCGTAGGATTCCATGACATGGGTGGTTTGACTGAGCACCGTCCTATTGCCAGCCTACCATTTGGCGGAAAATATCGCCTCATCGACTTCCCGTTGTCTAACTTGGCTAATGCTGGTATCCGTAGCGTCTTCGGAATCTTCCAAAACGAAAACATCAGTTCTGTCTTCGACCATATTCGTTCAGGTCGTGAGTGGGGCTTGTCTACTCTTCTCAGTCACTACTACCTTGGTATTTACAATACTCCTGTTGAAAGCTCAACTGTTGATGAGGAATACTATCGTCAAATTTTGACTTACCTTAAACGTTCAGGCTCAGATCAGACTGTAGCTCTTAACAGTGATGTTTTGGTCAACATTGATCTTAACCAAGTTTTCCACCTTCACAGTACAACAAAACCAAAAGTTACTGTGGTCTACAAAAAACTTCCTAAAGAACTCATTTCAGATGTAAACAGCGTTTTAGAAATTGATGACTCTGACAAAGTGCTTGGCCATGAGCTCTTCCAGGGTGGCGATAAAGAAGTTTACAATATGTCTACAGACATCTTTGTTGTGGATACACCATTCTTGATTGAAAAATTGGAAGAAGAAGCAGCTAAAGAAGAACCTCGTAAGCTTCGTTATGTACTTCGTGATTTGGCAGTTGCTGAAAATGCTTTTGCTTACGAGTACACTGGTTACCTTTCAAATATCCACTCAGTAAAAGCGTACTTTGATGCTAACTTGGATATGCTGGAATCACAAAAATTCTATAAACTTTTTGCACCAAACCAAAAAGTTTATACAAAAGTTAAAAATGAAGAGCCAACATACTATGCAGACTCTTCTGAAGTTAAGCTTTCACAATTTGCATCTGGTTCGATTGTTCGAGGTAAAGTTGAGAACTCAATGATTTCACGTAATGTTGACTTTTCTGAAGGTTCTAGTGTTAGCCATTCAATTATCTTCCCACGTGTTAAAGTTGCTAAAGGCGCAACAGTTGAATATGCTATTGTGGATAAAGGTGTTGAAATCGCTGAAGGTGTTACGGTTCGCGGTACAGAAAACAACCCAGTTATCATCAAAAAAGGTAGCGTTGTAACAGAGGATATTGTACGATGAAAATTTTATTTGTAGCAGCAGAGGGTGCACCTTTCGCTAAAACTGGTGGTTTGGGTGACGTTATCGGTGCTCTTCCTAAATCTCTAGTCAAAAATGGTCACGAGGTTGCCGTAATTCTCCCATATTATGATGTGGTTTCGGCTAAATTTGGCGATCAGGTTGAAGACCTTGGCTTCTTCTATACAAATGTTGGTTGGCGTCGTCAATATGTCGGCATCAAGAAAATTGTCCGTGATGGTGTGACCTTCTTCTTCATTGATAATGAACAGTATTTCAACCGTGGTACGGTATACGGTGAGTGGGATGATGGTGAGCGTTTTGGCTTCTTCCAAATGGCTGCCCTTGAGTTGATGGAAAAAGTGGACTTTATTCCAGATATTCTCCATGTTCATGACTACCACACAGCCATGATTCCATTCCTTCTTAAGGAAAAATACCATTGGATTCAAGCTTACCAAGGTATTAAGACAGTCTTCACTATCCATAATATTGAGTTCCAAGGTCAATTTGACAGTGGTATGCTTTGGGAAATCTTTGGTGTTGGTTACGAGCGTTATGCTGATGGTACTCTCCGTTGGAATGACTGCCTCAACTGGATGAAAGCAGCTGTTCTTTACGCAGATCGTGTAACAACAGTTTCTCCATCATACGCTGGTGAAATTCAAACACCTGAATTTGGTAAAGGCCTAGATCAAATTATGCGCATGGAATCTGGTAAGTTGTCTGGTATTGTTAATGGTATCGATACGGACCTCCTTGATCCAGAAACAGATGCTCACATTCCTTATCATTTCTCAGTGGATGATTTGTCAGGTAAGGCCAAAGACAAGGCAGCTCTTCAAGAACGTGTTGGTCTCCCAGTTCGTGAAGATGTCCCATTGATTGGTATTGTGTCACGTTTGACTGACCAAAAAGGTTTCGATTTGGTTGTCAACGAACTTCACAACATCTTGCAACATGATGTTCAGATTGTTCTTTTGGGTACTGGTTACAGCGACTATGAGAATTCTTTCTCTTGGTTCGGTCACGCTTACCCAGAAAAAATGTCTGCCAACATTACTTTCAACCTAGAGTTAGCTCAACAAATTTATGCTGGTTGTGACATTTTCCTTATGCCTTCAGCCTTTGAACCATGTGGCCTCTCTCAAATGATGTCTATGCGCTACGGTACCTTGCCAGTGGTTAGCGAGGTTGGTGGTCTTCGTGATACTGTTGAACCATACAACCCTGTGACAGGCTCAGGTACAGGATTCTCATTTGGTAACTTCTCAGGTTACTGGATGGTTCAAACCCTTGAAAAAGCTCTCGATGTTTACGAAAACAATGCTGATGCTTGGAAACAACTCCAGCACAATGCTATGACACGTGACTTCTCATGGGATACAGCAAGTTTGGCATATGTTGATTTGTACAAACAATTAGTATAATTGCAAAGATAACTTTTCTCGCAAGGGAAAAGTTATCTTCGTGTAAAGCGTTTGAAAACGCTTCTATATAATCTTGACAAAAGTCAGGATAGCATCTCCCAATCTTGCTGATAAAGCAATGAAAGAGAAGATATCTAAAAATCTGAATAGAAGACTAACTCTAATCGTGTTTAATAAACCTGACTGTTTTGATAGTTTTGTAAATAAAGATTTTGAAATATCTGTTTCGAATCTTGATTGGCAAGGTTTGGAAGTTTGAGGAAAATTTCCAATTCCCTCTTATCTGAATAGATCCCTCTGTAAGAAGTGTATTGAAGATAAGGAAGTAGTAAGAAAGGATTTCTATGCAACTCGAAAATTTAACAAAAGAACAATTCATCCGTGACTTTAAAGACACGCTCCACCAAGAACAGTTGATTAAAGTGGCTAAGGCTACACCAACTGAAATTTTCACGGCCCTGGCTGGTTTGATCCGTAAGTATTACACTAACACATGGATTGAACGTAACCATGCGCTTTCAGACAATCAAGAAAAGATTGCTTACTACTTCTCGATTGAATTCCTTCCAGGTCGTATGTTGGAAACTAACCTCCTCAACCTTGGTATTCTTGACCTTGTTAAAGAAGGATTCGCAGAACTTGATATCGATTTCCGCGAAGTGGTAGAAGCTGAGCATGATATGGCACTTGGTAACGGTGGTCTTGGTCGTTTGGCTGCTGCTTTCATGGATTCGCTTGCAACTACTGGTTATCCAGGTTTTGGTAATGGTCTTCGTTACCGTTATGGACTGTTCAAACAACGTATTGTTGATGGTTATCAAGTTGAATTGCCAGATGGATGGTTTGGTTCAACAGGAAATGTTTGGGAAACACGTAAAGACCATGATATTGTCTATGTAAAACTCTTCGGTGATGTTGTCCTTGAGAGTGACGAAGATGGTCGTTTTGTTCCAACTTATAAGAATGCTCAAGTTCTTCGTGCTGTGCCTTACGATGTGCCACAAATCGGTTATCAAAATGGTGTGATTAATAACCTTCGTCTCTGGGATGTTGAAATTCCTGAAGAGTATGAATTGGACTACCCAACTTTGGAAGCTCGCCGTCGTGTGAAAGATATTACAGCCATTCTTTATCCAGATGATACAACGATTGAAGGTAAAGAATTGCGTTTGGTTCAAGAGTACTTTATGACAAGCGCAGGTCTTCAAACAATCATTAAGTCTTACCTCAAGATGGGCTTGCCATTGAAAGATATCCACGAAAAGGTATCTGTTCACATCAATGATACTCACCCTGCGGTTGCACCAGCTGAATTCATGCGTCTCCTCCTTGATGAATACGGTCTTTCATGGGAAGATGCTTGGAATGCGACTGTTAAGACCATGAGCTACACTAACCACACCATCCTTCAAGAAGCCCTTGAAAAATGGGATCAACAACTCTTCAAACGTGTACTTCCACGTGTTTACCAAATCATCTTGGAAATCGATAACCGTTATGTAGCTGCAATGGCTGGACGTGGTGTTGCTGCAGATGTTATCGAACGCACTCGTATCGTGAAGGATAACCAAGTGCATATGGCTAACTTGGCGATTATTGGTGGTCACTCAGTCAACGGGGTTGCCAAACTCCACACAGAACTTCTTAAAGAAGATACCCTTCACGACTTCTATACTATTTATCCTGAAAAATTCAATAACAAGACAAATGGTATCGTTCAACGTCGTTGGACACAAATTGCAGCTCCTGAACTTTCAGCAGCAATTGATGACGTGATTGGTAACGGTTGGCGTAACGACATCCATGAGCTTGAAAATCTTACAACCTACTTGGATGACAAGGAAGTATTGAACCAGTTCTATCAAGTTAAGAAAACTGCTAAACAACGTTTGGCAGACTACATCAAGGAAACAACAGGCGTAGAAGTGTCTACTGATGCTATCTTTGATGTTCAAGTGAAACGTCTTCACGCTTACAAACGTCAATTGCTTAACCTTCTTCATATCATCAAACTTTATTGGGATCTTAAAGATAACCCAGATAAAGACATGGTACCACGTGTATTCATCTTTGGTGCCAAAGCTGCGCCTGGTTATCACTTCGCTAAATCTGTTATCAAACTCATCAACGAAGTTGCCAACCTTGTTAACAATGATGAAAGCCTTCAAGGAAAACTTAAAGTTGTCTTCCTAGAAAACTACCGTGTCAGTCTTGCGGAGCTTATCATTCCAGCAGCTGATGTCTCTGAGCAAATCTCATTGGCTTCTAAAGAAGCATCTGGTACATCAAACATGAAATTCATGATGACTGGTGCTATCACCTTGGCAACACTTGACGGTGCCAACATTGAAATCAAGGATGAAGTAGGCGATGAGAATGTTGTCATCTTCGGTATGGACAAGGACGAAGTTTATGAACACTATGCACGTCACGATTACTACTCTCGTGCAGTTTATGAGAATAACCCAGTCGTTCGTCGTGTCGTTGATACCTTTGTTAACGGTACGATTCCAAATGCTCAAGCTGAAGGTACTGAAATCTATGAAGCCCTCATCACCCACAACGATGAGTACTTCCTCTTGGAAGACTTCGCCGCTTATGTAGAAGCTCAAGAGAAAATCGATGCGCTTTATCGTGATCATGATAAGTGGGCACGCATGAGCTTGGCAAATATTGCTAAATCTCATAAGTTCACTTCAGATGATACGATTACAGAGTATGCTAAAGAAATTTGGGAATTGAAAAAATAAGCGATAGCTTATGAATCACAAAAAGACAAAGGCTAGAAATGGTCGTTGTCTTTTTATTTTTTTAGAAGAGGGGTGTCATAGACAGCCCAAAAGCATTTATAATTGGCAGGAGAAGTTTATCTGCAGATCTATCTTAGCCCTTGAAACTTGCACTAGCTTATCAAGGTGTTATAATAACTTATAGGTGTAAGCATCAAAAAGGGGGAAAATACATGGCTTTACGCAGCCAATTAATTACTAAGGAGTTTCCAGAATTAGATAGGGTAGAGCGCTTAAATAACGAGGCCTTCCCAGAAGAAGAACGTATTCCATTAAGTGAGTTTTTACAATTGGATGGCCGTGATGATTATCATTTCTTTGCCTTTTATGACGAGGATGATTTTGTTGGATTTGCCTCAGTTCTCTACAATGCCAAAGTTTTTTATGTGAGTTTCTTTGCCATCGTTCCTCAAATGCGGAGTCATGGCTACGGAAGTGAGATTATTGATAAACTGGTGGACTTTTATGGTCCATCTCGTTCTATGGTCTTGGAAGTAGAGCGCTTGGATGAACCAAATGACAATCCTGAGCAACGTGAGGCACGTTGGGATTTCTATAAGCGTAATGGGTTCAAGACTTCCAATGCTTTCTTGGAATATGAAGGTTTGAGTTTTGAGATTCTCTATCGTGGAGATCACTTTGACGAAGAAGCCTACAGAGAGATATTCCGCAAACTTCAGGAAAATGCTTATTTTGACTTCAGTATTAAACATCGTCGCTTGAGTGATTTATAAACGATCAAACCAAACAGGTCTTAGTCGACCTGTTTTTCATTTGTTTTCAGCTTTTGCCAATCGTTTTCAGAATATTTTGTCCTCCTATGCTATAATGGAAGTACTATGAAGAAAGTAATTTTACAGTATCTGGCAAGTGCTCTGACTGTAATCCTTATACTTGGTCTTGTGGTTTTCAACAGACAGCGAAATCACTCTCTGGTAAAGAAGGTCAAAGACCCTGAGATTTCCTATATCTATAAGGATTCTTTGGAAAATCTAGATAGACTGGCCCTTAGTCAGGCTGGGATTATACAATCCTATCAACTCGATTCTTTGTCTGTTAGGAAGGAAGATGGAAAGATTCACCTCGTTCTCCATATCAATCATTCCTATGATATGCAGGTAAATCTTGTCCTAAAGTCTGATATCTACGGTGATTTGTCTGTGGTTCAAGCTACGCCATCAAAGGCTTTGAAGCTAGCCTTGGAGGACGAGTCTTATCAGAAACGGTTGACCTTAATTTCGCAAAAGGCAGATGCTATTATATCTCGTGATCACTGGGATCAAGGCATTAAACCGGCCTATGTGGCTCAGGTCAGAAGTAAGATGAAGAAGACTTCTTTGAACCAGTTGGAAAAGGTTCTGCAAGAAATTGATCAAGAAAGTAAGGAAGTGGGCTCCGATACCTATACGGCCTTTTTCCAAGCTTCTCAACTGCCTAATCACGACAAGCTCAATTTGGTTATGGAGCACATGCAGGTTTATGTGGATAAGTACCAGTTTCTCCAGTTAGGGAAGTCAGGTTATAAATTTTCCAAAAAGCTAGAGCCAACCAGCGCTTTTTACAGTTACTTCCGTGAGGCTATTATGGAGACCTATCAGACGGATCTAGGGCTTGGAGTAGATGAGTTAGGTATCAAGCTCCACCTTTTTAGGTCTTGGATTGATAAGCAGTCCATGGACTATATTAGGACCAACTACAAGGGCAAGACGGATTTAGACAAGCTTCTGGCTTACAGCAAGGACAAGAAGATTAAGTTGGATTATACTACAGGTGCTTCCTATCATAATCGAAGCTTGGGAGACTTTACCTATCCAGAGAACATGAAAATTCAGCTACCTCAGACCAGTGTCATGGGACCTTACGGTGTCAGCAATTCCCGCTTTATTGAATTTATTGTCAATATGGATACAGGGAAATTTGTTTCTGAGTGGAATGTCTACAAGACTAAAAAAGACGGTAGCATCGACTCTAATCCTAAGCATTACAAGATTGAAGATGGTGCTGACATTGCTGATACGGACTCTGCTAACTACGGCCTATCTAAGGGATTAAATGCTGACTTGCCAGCCTATCTCAATAATAGCCATACCTATCTCGATGTTCATCACCCTGCGGATAATGCGATTAGACGCAAAATGGTTAGAAAGTGGAAAAATGCCAAGAATGTCTTAAATGGTGGGCGCTATGCTGATATTGTTAAAAAAGGAGGCTTGAAAGATCTTGAAACATGGAGACAAGTTAAAGCTGAAGACCGCCTCCAGGTCTACAATGCTTACCTTGATTATATTCGCTCTCATCTTGTGCTTAATGGGTTTGACAGCTTTTACCAAGAAACCTACAACCCCCAAGGTGGAGACAAAAAAGACTGAAACCCTTGATAGTGTTCTTGTCGCTAAAAATTTCTATCGTGTAAGGGATGCCTATGCCATCAAGCTCTACGGGCAGGATGAGGGGATGTCCTTTGATGTGGCTGGTCAGAGACTCTTTGGGTCAAATATTGCTATTAAAGATGGTCTGTTATATGGCTCCAGTCTTGGAGATTTGACCATTGAGGCTTATTTTCAGGGGGAGGCGTCCTACCTTTTAGAGGCCACCCAGAAGCTCCCAGTGGACAAAAATCGTATCAAGGCTAATCACTATAGTCAGGACATCGTTCTGAATAACGTTTGGTCTAGTCTGGAAGGTCAAGAAACCTCCAACAGTATCATCACTCAGTTTCAGGATAAGACCATGCTTAAGCTGCGGATCAGCTACAACAAAGAGTTTCTTCCCACAAAGATTCAAGGTTTTTACAATAGCCAAACCTTTAATGGCTGGCGGGACCTATTTTATATAGATTATCCATATAGTGATCAGGAAGCCTTCAATCAGGCTCAAGATGCCTATATACAACACATCCAGTACATGGAAACGCATCCTGAGGAAGAAGCAGGAGAGTTTGGTTAATAAAGCAAAATCACCTTTATCTCGAGATAAAGGTGATTTGTTTGTTCCTAAGAATTAGGTTTTAGGTTTGACTTGTGGTAACTTCTGGAAAAAGCTTGTCTAGGATTTTTGGAGTGATAGCTTGTCCAGGACCTTCAGCACAATAGGTGTGCATATACATAGAGGGATTGAAGTTGAGCTCGATACAAGTGCAATGAGGTTTTTCCTTGCTAGCAGGCTGAGTTTTATCTGGAATGATGAGGTCAACCCCGCAAGCCCAGGCCCCCATGCTAGTCGCCATAGCTGCAGCTAATTCTTGATAGGATGAATCCATGGTCTCAGTAACATCAATAGAGTCACCACCCGTAGAGATGTTGGAGTTACGGCGGAGATTGACCTTTTTCCCTTCTGGGAGAATATCATCAGGTGCATAACCTTGCTGAGTCAACATCAATTGTTCGATGTCTCCTAGCTCAATGATTTCCAGCGGTGAGCGGTGGTCACGGCCTCGCAATGGGTTAGCATTTTTCTGAGCGACTAATTCACGAATGGTGTGTTTGCCATCACCGACAACATTAGCAGCGACACGAAGGAGAACAGCCTCACAACGCCCGTCCAGAATGAAGAAACGGTATTCGGTTCCTGGGATAAATTCTTCAACAAGAACAGCTGTATCTTCTGCAAAGGCAATCTCGAGGGCTTTCTTATAGTTATCAAGGCTGGCAGGCTCTTGGAAAATGGAAATGCCCAGACCGAAGTTGGTTGATTTTGGTTTAACCACAATTTGCTTGCCCTTGATAAGAGGATAGTAGGCTAGACCTTGTTCTAGACTGGTAAATTCGTCGCCGGCAGGGACAGGGAAGCCAGCATCAGCCAGGATTTTTTTGGTCACGGTTTTATTAGCCATGGCAAGAGGAACTACATAGTTGTCTTTTGAGGTCATGTTACCATTTTTGACGTACTCAACATGATCTTTATGCCAGAGTTTAAGGAATTGATCCTGCTCATCTAGGATTTCAAAATGAAGCCCTTTTTGAATGGCATCAAAGAGCAGCATCTGGGTAGAAAGTTCCATCTCCTCATAACCCTTAAGGGCATAGTGGGCAGTCCAGTCGTAATCATGATAGGCAAGAGCCTTGTCAAGGGCAAAGTCAGCAAGGGACTTGTCTTTGATATGAGGCAAGAGTTGGGCTGCTAGTGTCTGGTTAGGATCTGCAAAGGCATCTTTAACTTGTTTGACCAAACTTTGATGATAGTCACCAAGCCCAAAGTGTTGCACCAGTTGGTCCAGAGCTGTCGTAATATTCTGAGTTTCAGCTTCAGAAGGTAGAGGTTCTAAAGGATGAGAGAGGGCAATTTTTTCATTCAGCGCGTGACCTTGAGCCAGAGCCTGATCAACATTTTCAGGGGCATCCAGCCAGAGGAAGGCTAGAAGGAGTAGGTGTACGGTATCCATGGTATTTTGGCTAATACCGATACGCTCAAAGGGGTTGAGGTCGAAGTTACGGAATTCCAGGTAGGTAATTCCCTTGTCAAGGAAGGAGCGATTAACCTTTTGTCCACGGAAACGAACAGCCGAGTAAAATTCCTTTTCCGCAATCAAATCACCTTGTTCGACATAGTTTTCGATGGCAGAGACATAGTCTTCTAGGCTTGCAAAAGATACTTGGATTTCTTCCTTATTGACATAACCATGGTCGCTGTTTCGGAAGGAACGCACGGGTTCTGGCACTTCTTGGTCGAAGAAGCCTTGCTCAGCAACAGGTGCAGCACCAAAGAGATAGGTAATCACCCAACGATAGCGCAAATAGTTCTGAGCCAGCTTAAGATAGAGGGCGTTTTTGAAAGCAATTATATCAATCTGATCACTTTCTTGGAATAGGGCCTCAACCAAATCTTTCCCTAGTTCCATATTATAGTGGATACCTGAGATAGCTTGTAATTTAGTTCCGTATTTTTCGGCCAGGTAGTTACGATAATGGCGTTCAAATTCATTTTCCAGTTGGGCAACTTGGATTTCTTGGGCGTTGATACGAGGAGGCATGGACAAGGGCCAGAGAAGTTCATCTTTACTGATGGAACGTCCAGCTACATCGGTAATGGCTCCAAGAAATCGACGAGCCTCAGTGGTAGATTTAGCAACTGGTGTGATGAGTTCCATCTGAAACTCACAAAAATCTGTTTGAATATAAGGGTGGAAACTTCGAGCTCCTAGGCAGGAAGGGTGAGGCGTATGTGCTAATTTTCCCTGTCTATCGACACGAAGACTTTCACGTTCAATTCCAAAGTTAGCTTGAAGGATAGGGCTAGTAGGCTCCAGCTTTTGAAGCAGTTGATTTATAGTCATAGAGTCACCTTTTCATCTAATGTTAGTGATAGTCTATTATAAATAGGAGAAGAAAACAACTTTCCGCTACGGTTAAGGGGAATTTCCGAATGTTTTAGATAAGAATTCTTAAAACCAGTTGCTTTTTAGCTCTATTATATGCAAAAATTGTAAAATACCCACCGATTTTTTGGTAAAATGTTATTTCTCTTGCAATTTAAATCAAATTAGCCTATACTAATGACGTGTATATAAGAATGAAAGCATCCCTAGGGTCTGCCCTCAGGGGCTTTTGTATGCTCTCAAAAGGGTATAACCGTTCTTTTATAGATAAAGGATGAGCGTTAAGAGTAGCTTTCAGACAGTATGCTCTGCTCAAAAATGATGCTTTCACCGTGATGGATTACAGGACTAGCTTATATCTATCAATGCCTGAAACATGCTCTGCTCAGGGCAGGCGATATTTTTCGCCGTGGTAGGGGTCATCCTGAACCTATTTGCACTTGTTCGAAGTTGCTCACGATTCGACAGCTCGCTCTGCCCAAAAGCGATGCTTTCGTCGTGATGATATTCCTATAACTGCAGAAGCAGTTATAGGAAGCGGAGTTATCGAGACTTTGGCTCGATAACTAGTCATGGAACGACTGAGTCGGTCGCTGACGTCCGCCATCACTCAAGAAAGCATCAAAAAAGAAAAACAAATTAAACGGAGGTAATTATGTTTCAAACCCTTATCCCCCAGATAAAGGAATACAAGAAACCCTCAATCCTAGCGTCCCTCTTTATGACACTAGAAGTCATGTTTGAGATTTCCATTCCCTTTGTCATGGCTAATCTTTTGGACAAAGGTGTCCAGCAATCCAACATGTCTAACATTTGGCTCTACGGTGGTCTCATGCTGGTCTGCGCCTTTCTATCACTATTCTGCGGCATGCAGTCGGCTCGCTATGCAGCTTTTGCCTCTGCTGGATTTGCCAAGAATCTACGTCAGGCCATTTTCAAAAAGGTTCAAACTTTCTCTTTTGAAAATATCGATAAGTTCTCAGCTGGTGGTTTGGTGACACGTATGATGACAGATGTTACCAACGTGCAGAACTCTTATCAGATGATTATCCGTGTCTGTGTGCGTGCACCGCTTAACCTGATTTTTGCTATTGCAGCAAGTTTCTTGATTAATGCTGAAATGGCTTGGATTTTTGTTGGTGTAACGATCTTCCTTGGTGTGGTTTTGGCCATTATTACCAAAATCGTATATCCTCTTTTTACTCAAGTATTTGAGGCTTATGACAACCTTAACAACAGTATCAAGGAAAATATAACCAACATGCGTGTGGTGAAATCCTATGTTAAAGAGCAGGAAGAGACTGACAAATTTAAGAAGGCCTCACGTCGTATTTACAAGATGTTCATGCGTGCCATTCGTGTAGTTATCATGTCTAACCCAGCTATGATGTTGTCTATGTATGCGTCCTTCCTTATGATTTCCTGGTTTGGTGCCCATCTCATCGTTGGTGGTAGCTTAACTACAGGGGAATTGACTTCGATGTTCAGTTACACCATGACCATCCTCATGTCACTCATGATGTTCATGATGATCTTTGTCATGTTGTCTATCTCTACAGCATCTGTTGAACGTATTGATGAAGTTCTTAACACTGAAGCCACCATTGTTTCACCTGAAAATGGTTTAACAGAAGTTGCAGATGGTTCTATCAGCTTTGATCATGTGGATTTCTCATACACGGATGAAAATGGTGACAAGACCCATGTCCTCAAAGATATCACTTTGGATATTAAGTCTGGTGAAGTTATTGGTATCCTTGGTGGAACGGGTTCGGGTAAATCAAGCTTGGTTCAGCTGATTCCTCGCCTTTATGATGTGGAAGAAGGTCAGGTTAGGGTTGCCGGGCACGATGTTAAGGACTATGATTTGGATAGCTTACGTAAGCAAGTTGCCATGGTTCTTCAAACCAATGTCCTTTTCTCAGGAACCATTAAAGAAAATATGCGTTGGGGAAATAAACAGGCAACAGATGAGGAAATCATTGAAGCTTGTAAGATTGCCCAAGCTGATGAATTTATCCAAGAGTTTAAGGATGGCTATGATACCAAGATTGAACGTGGTGGAGCCAATGTCTCAGGGGGACAACGTCAACGTCTTTGTATCGCACGTGCCCTTCTCATGAATCCGAAAATTTTGATTCTGGATGATTCGACATCAGCAGTTGATACTAAGACAGATAGTTTGATTCGTCATGGTTTCGCGTCGAGTCTCAAGGAAACAACTAAGATTATCATCGGCCAACGTATTTCATCTATCCAAGATGCCGACCGTATCATCGTCATGAATGATGGTCGTATCGATGCTATTGGTACTCATGACGACTTGGTGGCTAATAATGCTATCTATCGTGACGTCTACAAGATGCAAACACAAGGGAAAGGGGTAGCAGATGCAGAATAAGAAAAAAGCTAATTGGGGCTCTCTAGCACGTCTTCTACGCTTTTTGTGGCAAGACTACAAACTTTCGCTTAGTATTGCCTTTGTCCTCATTGTTGTTGCTTCTTTGGCAACGGTCAATTTGACGGCTTCTATTCAGTCCTTGGTTGACGTTTACGTTCAACCCATGCTCAAATCTGGTAGCCATGACTTTGGGCCATTGTTACGTTTCTTGACGTCAGTTGGGGTCTTTTGTCTTATCGGTGTGGTTGCCAACTATGTGGCCTCCCTCCTCATGGCGACGATTTCACAAGATTCCCTGCGTTCCCTTCGTAATCAGCTTTTTGCTCGTATGCAAAAGCTTCCGATTCGCTACTTTGACACTCACCAACACGGGGACATCATGTCTATCTATACCAATGACATCGATGCCCTTCGTCAGGCTGTTGAGCAGTCTATTCCGCAGTTGTTACAAACGGCCATTACCCTTATCGGGGTGACTGTGACCATGCTCACGGTTAGCCCTCTCCTCTTTATCGTGGTTCTAATCATGGTAGGCATCATGTTTATGGTCATCAAAAATGTATCAGCCAAATCAGGTCGTTACTTCGGTGAACAACAAAAGAACCTAGGGATTGAGAATGGTTTTATCGAAGAAATGATGTCAGGTCAGAAGGTAGTCAAGGCCTTCGTCCACGAAGAAGAAAGTATGGCTGACTTTGACAAGATTAATGAACAACTCTTTGAGTCGTCATATTTAGCCAATCGCTATGCCAATGTTCTCATGCCAATTCTTGGGAACTTAGGAAATGTTTCCTTTGTTTTGACTGCCCTGGTTGGTGGACTCTTCGCTCTAAATGGTGTCGGTGGCTTGACTATTGGTGGTCTCATGGCCTTCCTACAATTGAACCGTTCCTTCAATGGCCCTATTACTCAGGTATCTCAACAACTTAACTTTGTCCTTATGGCACTTGCTGGTGCAGACCGTATCTTTGACCTTTTGGATGAAGCAGAAGAAGTTGACCAAGGTAAGGTCACTTTGGTCAACTACGAATTGGTAGACGGTCAGATGGTTGCGACAGACAAGAAAACCAACCACTGGGCTTGGAAGCATCCACGTCCAAATGGCGACTACGAGTTGGTCGAGTTGGTCGGAAATGTGGTCTTCCAAGACGTTGATTTCTCTTACGATGGTAAGAAACAAATCCTTCACGACGTTAACCTCTATGCAGACAAGGGGCAAAAGGTTGCCTTTGTCGGTGCGACAGGTGCTGGTAAGACGACGATTACCAATTTGATTAACCGTTTTTACGATATCCAATCTGGTGTGATTACTTATGATGGTATCGATGTGAAGCTGATTGAAAAAGCTTCTCTTCGCCGATCACTTGGTATCGTGCTTCAGGATACCCATCTCTTCACAGGGACTATCGCTGAAAATATTGCCTACGGCCGTGCGGATGCGACTCGTGAAGAAATTCTTGAAGCTGCTCGTATTGCTAACGTGGATTCCTTTGTTCAACATCTGGACAATGGTTACGACACTGTTCTGACAGACGATGGTGCAGGCTTGTCTAATGGACAACGTCAGCTGATTGCCATTGCGCGTGCTGCCCTTGCTAATGCACCGGTTCTTATCCTTGATGAAGCGACATCCTCTATTGACTCTCGTACCGAAAAAATGGTCCAAGAGGGGATGGACCGACTTATGGAAGGACGTACGGTCTTTGTTATCGCCCACCGTCTTTCAACCATCGTTAACTCTGACGTTATCATGGTTATGGACCACGGACGTATCATTGAACGTGGTGACCATGACAGCCTTATGGAACAAGGTGGTACCTACTACCGACTCTATACTGGTGGTCTTGAAATTGATTAACATTAAAAGAACTCAGGTTTTGCCTGAGTTCTTTTGCATATGAAGAAAATGATTCTTTTGAGACTTTTCTTGTAAAAACGATAGATTTGATATCTTAAATCTCAACTTCTTTTAAACCGTGTGAGTCCAGGCGATAAATCTTTTGGCAGACTTGTCTGAGGTAGTTGACATCATGTGAGACTGTCAGAATGGCACCTGGATAGTTCTCGAAGAGCTGTCGGACTTGGGGTTGTGAGGTGGGTGAAAAATTTCTGGTTGGTTCATCTAAGATAAGGAGCTGAGGGCTTTCTAAGACCAGGTGTAGCAGGAGTAGTTTTCCTTTCTGTCCTCCAGATAAATCAGAAATGGCATGGCTCATTTCATCATGACTAAAGTTGAGGTTGGCGAGATGGGAGCTTATAACATCTCGTTCAGACTTGTCGCCTGTCTTACTTAAAAACGCTATCGGTGACAAATCATTTTGCAAGATAGTATTGTAATGTTGAGGCATGTAGCCAATAGTCAGGTCTGTCTTCTTGCTAAGTTCTTGGTAGAGGTAGTGTAAGAGAGTGGATTTACCACAGCCGTTATCGCCAATAATACCAACTTTTTCCTGTCCCCTCAAGGAAAATTTTAGATGTTCAATGGTTAGGTGGGGAGCGATGTTTATCTGCTTTTCATCCAGATTTAAGAGATATTTTCCCTGAGGTAGAGGATTGATATGAGAGAAGAAGAGATCAATGCTGTCTTCTTTATCAGGCATCTGTGTCATATCTTGGGCAAGGCGGTCGTAGCGTTTTTCTTGAGAGAGGATAGCTTTCATCTTTTTGGCAACCAATCGTCCTTGCGTGCTATCATGCGTATTACGTAGGGTAGTTTGGACATTTTGTTTGATACGGCGATGCTTGGCCATGGCTTTGTCATAGGCTTTTTTCTCGGTTTTCGCTTGCTGTATCTGTTGCTGGAAGGCATCAGTGCGTTGCTGGCTATAGTTATCATAATCGAGGTGCTCCACACCAGTCCTTGCCTGTCGACGACGTTTAAGCAGTTCCAGATGGATAATAGTATCTGCTGTCTTGCTTAGTAGGTCCTCGTCATGTGAGATATAGATTATGGTTTTATCAGAATGTTTGATAAAGTCCTTTAGCCAAGTCATAGTAGTCAAGTCCATATCGTTTGAGGGCTCATCAAGAAAAATGATGTCGTGGGGACGGGCTAATTCTCGGATAAGTTGAATTTTGAGTTTCTCGCCACCTGACAGAGAGGAGATAAGCTGACTGCTAGCAAAACGATCACTATCAAAATGAAGTTCATCAGCCAGACGATAGAGGGTAGCATAGTCTAGGTCATAAGTATCCGCAAAGAAGTAGTCGTTAAGGGTTAGGGATTGTAAGTCATCCGAAATCTGCTGGGGAATATAGACCTGTGGGCTATCCGGTTTAGTAATAGTTCCCTCGTAAGAAAGATGGTCAAAATGTGCTTTAGGATTGACCAGGAGGGCAAGAAGACTAGATTTTCCATTGCCTTCCTCCCCAATGATGGCGACTTTTTCGCCTAGAGTTATTGTTAGATTTAAGTCATGAACGAGTTCACGAAAATCTTTAGTATGTGTTATGGTTAGGTGTTGAATCTGTATCATAGGACCTCCTAGGCAGTGGGTTTGTGGATATTATTTCATGGGAAATACGATTTTCACTTCAAACAATATCAAAGATCAAAAAACAGTCCTACCTTATAGGATAGAACCGTTTTGAGTCTAGCTAAAAAGCCCTCTAGGAGATAGTGATGGTGTGGATGCAAAAAAACGCAGATACCACCAATAAATTTTCTACAGAAAAAGAGCGCAAAAAAGACATGAAAACAATCTATCAAATAAAGCAGGTTTATTGTGAATAGACTTAGTTGTTCATGTCTCCATTTACCTCCGAATGTTACTTGCCTTGATTGTACGCTGTCCGAGAGATTTTGTCAAATGAAAATAAAATATCCAGTCCTATTAGACCGCCGATGCACCTTATCAACAGTCTCCACCTATGCTATACTAGAATCAGTACTAAAATGGAGATTATTTATGGAAAATAAGTTTGTAAAGAAACCAACACCTAAGGGGGATAAGTCCACAAGAATTGTTTTTATAGGTCTCTTACTGGCATTGCTTTTTATAATCGCAGGGGCGGCTATCTTCTTTGCTGTGAATAGTAGCAGTAAGGCTACCAAAGGTTCAGCTGCATCAAGTAAGTCGAGTACGACTGTCTATTCCGGCAGCAATGCAGAGGATCCCTTGTTCAAAATCACTCTGAAAACCTTCGGAGATAATAAAGAATTTTTACTTGTGACACCAAATCCTGGTCATGATAGAAACATGTTTAACATTGTGGGGGTAGCTGGTCAATACTTAGTCACTCAAGAGTACAAGGGGGGTGAATCTGGTAAGAAAAATGCCAAGGGTGAGACACTTTATAAGTATTACTACTTTAATATCTATATGTATGACACGGAAAAACCAAATCAAAAACCTAAACAAATTGACCTCTTGAAATGGGCTAAAAAAGCTGGGGATGAAGATTATTTAAATCAGGCAAGTCTAAGGCTTTTCATGCTTAATGAGCAAGCTTACTTACAAATGCCTTTTGGTGCGTCATCAGCTGATTTTGCTTCTAATAAAAAATACCTCAATCTGAAAACACAAAAGATTGAGGAAATGAATATTCCAGCTAACTCGGATACTTTGGACTCGGAATTGGATTACGCCAATGTTGATATGCGTAAGACTTTAGAGCCTTTTGGTCTTGAAATGTGGCCAGGTGCAACTAATGGTAAGGATCTAGATCATCCAACAGAAACACCAATTGCGAGTCTGCCTGCTCTTTATTACATTTCTGAAAAAGACAGAAGCCTCAATATGGATAGTACCAACTTTGCCAAAGAGCATAAGGATGCTTATGAAGCGATTAAGACCAAACATGCTAGGATCTACACCATTCCAAGCAAGATTAACAATGAAACCTGGTTCAATACCTTACTCCATTGGGTGGCACCTGAAGGCCAGGATGCCTACGAGTTACCGGTTAGGGCATTTAGACCGACTCAGGAAGAAGGGAAAGTCAAGTCCTACCAAGAATTGCAGACTTGGAATGACAACCATATCAGAAAAAAATAGAGGAACTTACCTCTGAAACCAATAAGATTATGAACCCAAGTTTATGATACTTGGGTTTTTTAGTGTTTTTGAAATGCTAATGGGAGACTTTAGTTGTGAAAGGTGATTATTAAATTGTATATCAATGGTTTATCGAGGGTGTTACAGAATCGGATGGTTTGTAATAAGAAGGTGAAAATTAGAATCAAAGTGAGGAAATCAGCCAATAAAATGAGTTAAATCCTCTCATAAGTCTAACATCTTCCGTGAAAATCATGAGAAAGTTAGGAATGAAAAGAAAATAAAATAGAAATTTGAAAACGGTATAAAGCAAATAAAATCAAGGGTTTTACACTTGTAAGAATAAAAAACGAGCAAAAGTTATCGGTTGAATTGTCAGACAACTTGATTTTTTTTAAAAAAGTTGACTTAATCACTTGACCATGAATTGTCAGAATGTTAGAATGTAATAGAATCATGAGTTCAAGTATAGGATTCTTGTATACTCGTGACCTATAACTAACTATTTCATACAGAGGGAGACTTGAAATGAAAGACATTTTTAACAGACGCCAACGATTTTCATTGCGTAAATATTCGTTTGGTGTCGCTTCAGTCTTGCTAGGAACGGCACTCTTTGCTGCTCATACTGCACAGGCTGATGAAGTCACAGCACCTGATGCTTCTTCATCAAACCCTGGTTCATCAGTTGAGGGCGAAAGTTCGTCAGACCTGGTTGAGACGTCTACAGCATCAACAGCTCAAGCAGATCCTACTGCGGCTGTATCATCAACTGATGCAACTGCGTCAACATTTAACTTGACGCCAGAAGCTTCAACAGATAAGGCTGCCGCAGAGACAACTGAAAAAACTGCTACAGAAACTGCAAAACCTGAAGCAGCTAAACCAGCTTCAGAGACTGCAAAACCAACTGAGAAAGCTACTTCAGAAGCAGCTAAACCAGCTGCAGCGGCATCTACAAATGCAGCTAGCAACAACGTTGAAACAACAGCATCAGCGACAACCGCTGCAGCAACTCCAGCTGCAACAGCGGCTAACCGTCCATCAGCAACAGCCGCTCCAGTAGCTGAAGAAACAGCAGCAGCTGAAACTGCGGCGGCAGCAACAAGTGTTAAGCCAAATGTTACAGCACGTGCTTACTCTGTTAGAGCAGCAGCCGAAGATCGCAGTGCAGTACTTGACCGTGCAGCAACTGATATGACTAACGGTGGAGCTTTGGCAATGAGTCGTAGCCGTCGTAACCGTCGTGCCGCTACAGACCACAATAACGAGCCGGTTGCTGTAGCAACTTTCCTAAAAGACGGTGAAGTTGCTACACCTGATATGACGGATCCTAATGGTGCAAGTGTTGCATCTCAAACTGTACCAGCTGGTTATCAAGCTAAAGAAGGCGACTTCTATACGTATGCTATTTGGGATCTTACTGAATTCAATAAACGTTATAATACAAAATATTATGCACGTGCTTATAAGAGATTTGATGACTCTACCGATACAACTGTTGAATTGCTCGACAAAAACACTGGTAGTGTAGTAGAAACAAGAACTGTTACTGCTTCTAGTGGTGTTCAAAAATTCACGACTACTACGGCAGCGTCTAATAGCCAATTAACTTTCCAAGTAGATTATAAAGCTGGGACTGCTCCAAGTGGTAAAAAAGCAGAACCATTTATTCAAAATGGTTATGAAGTTGGAAAGAGTATCACAGACTTAGTAGCTGCTGGACACAAACTTACAGAAGCAGAGCGAGCACTTTATACTGCGGTTTATAACGCTCGTACTACAACTGATATCATCAACGTTGTTGAACCAGCATACAATGGTCGTACAATTACTGATTCAAATGCTAAAATACCAGTAACAATCAATAAAACAACTTACTATAAAGTAGTTGATAAAAACAACCCTACTTTCAACGCTAATAAAACAGATAAAACTGTTCAAGATTATAAAGAAAATGGTAATGAAGTTGAGTTAGCTAGATACACTCTTAAAGCTGAAGAAGGGCAACGTTTCACAGCATCTGGCGAACGTCAATTTGATGGATACAAACTTTACCAAACTGCTGACGCAAATGATCAATCAGGTACTGTAAGTCGTCCTTACACCGTTGGTACGAAATTCATGGATGCGGACCGTTACGGTATCAAACGTATCAAAGAAGTTGTTGGAGAAGACGGTTCAGTCGTTATTCGTGTTTACTTGCTAGATCCAAGACAACAAAGCAAACGTTCTGATGGTTCATTAAGTACCGATGGATATATGTTGCTAGCAGAAACTAAGCCAATTAAACCAGGTGAATGGAATTCACAGGACTTAGTTGTTAAAAAATCACCTCTTTACACTATTGCACATACCGTAACTGATGAAAAAACAGGTGCAAAAACAAACTATCCAAACGGTAAAGAAGTTCCATTTGACTTCCAAAAAGCTTCTGGATATGCACCATATCATAGTGTATTCGTGCCATTCTTAGGAGATGGAATTGGACACGGTTCAGCTAACTCACAATTGGAACGTGGGGTAGGAGGTATCGGTACCAACGTTGACTTGCTCAACACTTTGACACCGTACAAACAACCTATTTACTACTACGTGAAGCAAGAACCTGTAACAGTTACTCCAGAAGTTGAAAAACAACTTGAAGGACGTGTACTTGTTGATGGTGAATTCAGCTTCAAGATTAAAGAAGTCAATGAAAACAAATCACTTCCTTCATATGAAGAAACTGTTACTAACAAAAACGGTAAAGCGACATTTAGTAACTTAACTTTCAATAAAGTTGGTACTTACATCTACACAATCACTGAAACTGCAGGTTCAGATGCAAACGTTGATTACGATGCAATGACAGTTACTATGACAGTTACTGTTACAGAGAACTCTAAAGGTGATTTGCAAGCTTCAGTTAAATACAGTGGTGCTGGTGGTTTTGCTTCAAGTGCAACTGATAAGATCTTCAACAACTACGTTGTAGCTCCAGTTAAGACTCGTTTCGACTTCAGCAAAGCCCTTGCAGGTCGAGAGTTGAAAGCTGGTGAATTCAGCTTTGTATTGAAAGATTCAACTGGTAAAGTTCTTCAAACTAAGACAAATACTAAAGAAGGTGTTGTAGCCTTTGATGACTTGACCTTTGATAATACACAAGTTGGTACTCACAAGTACACTGTAGAAGAAGTTCAAGGTTCTGAAGCAGGAATGCAATATGATACGATGAAAGCTGAAGTAACAATTACTGTTACTAAAGAAGGTCACGTACTTAAAGCAACAAATACTCTTCCTGCAGATACAGAATTCAACAATACTTTCACACCTGCTGCAACACAAGCACAATTCCGCTTCACAAAACGTTTGGAAGGTAAGACTCTTGAAGCTAATGCCTTCACATTCGAATTGCTTGAAAATGGTAATGTGATTCAAACTAAACAAAATGCGGCTGATGGTTCAATTCAATTTGACCCAATCTCATATGCAACTGTAGGTACACACACTTACACTGTACGTGAAAAAGCTGGAACAGATACAAACATTGATTACGATTCAATGAACGCAGTTGTGACTGTAAATGTCACAAAAGACGCTCAAACAGGTCTTTTGAATGCTGCCGTTACAATGCCAGCTGATACTGAATTCAACAACTTTGCTGTAGCTCCAGTTAAGACTAAGTTTGACTTTAGCAAGGCTCTCGCAGGTCGTGAGTTGAAAGCCGGGGAATTTAGCTTCGTATTGAAAGATTCAACTGGTAAAGTTCTTCAAACTAAGACAAATACTAAAGAAGGTGTTGTAGCCTTTGACGATTTGACTTTTGACAATACACAAGTTGGTACTCACAAGTACACTGTAGAAGAAGTTCAAGGTTCTGAAGCAGGAATGCAATATGATACGATGAAAGCTGAAGTAACAATTACTGTTACTAAAGAAGGTCACGTACTTAAAGCAACAAATACCCTTCCTTCAGATACAGAATTCAACAATACTTTCACACCTGCTGCAACACAAGCACAATTCAAGTTTACTAAGAAACTTGAAGGTAAAGAGCTTACTAAGGATGCCTTCACATTTGAATTACTTGAAAATGGTAAAGTAATCCAAACTAAGAAGAATGCGGCTGACGGAACAATCCAATTCGACGCTATTTCTTACGATAAAGAAGGTTCTCACACTTACACTGTACGTGAAGTAGCTGGAACAGATACAAACATCGATTACGATGATATGAATGCAGTAGTAACTGTTAACGTTACTAAAGATGCTGCATCTGGTATCTTGACTGCTAATGTTACAATGCCAGAAGATACTGAGTTCAATAACTTTGCTGTTGCACCAGTTAAGACTCGTTTTGACTTCACTAAAGCTCTTGCAGGTCGTGCTCTTAAAGATGGTGAATTTAGCTTCGTATTGAAAGATGCCAACGGAACTGTTCTTCAAACTAAGACTAACAATGCTAATGGTGTTATCGCCTTTGACGATTTGACATTCACAAACGCACAAGTTGGTACTCACAAGTACACTGTTGAAGAAGTTCAAGGTTCTGAAGCTGGTATGCAATATGACACAATGAAAGCTGAAGTAACAATTACTGTTACTAAAGATGGTCATGTTCTTAAAGCTGTTAATACACTTCCAGCCGACAAAGAATTCAACAATACATTCACTTCATCTCCAACACAAGCACAATTCCGCTTCACAAAACGTTTGGAAGGTAAGACTCTTGAAGCAAATGCCTTCACCTTCGAATTGCTTGAAAACGGCAATGTGATCCAAACTAAGAAGAATGCGGCTGATGGTTCAATCCAATTTGATTCAATCTCATATGCAACTGAAGGTACACACACTTACACTGTACGTGAAGTAGCTGGAACAGATACAAACATTGATTATGATTCAATGAACGCAGTTGTGACTGTCAATGTCACAAAAGACGCTCAAACAGGTCTTTTGAACGCTGCTGTTACAATGCCTGAAGACACTGAGTTCAACAACTATGTGGTTTCTCCAGTTGTAACTAAGTTTGACTTCACTAAGAAATTGGCAGGTCGTGAACTTAAAGCTGGTGAATTCAGCTTCGTATTGAAAGATTCTACAGGTGCAGTAGTTGAAACAGTTAAGAATGATGCTGCTGGTAATGTTTCATTCTCTAACTTGTCATTCGACAACACTAAAGTTGGTACTCATACTTATACAGTAGAAGAAGTTATCCCAGCCAACAAAGAGTTTGGTATGACTTACGATAAGATGAAAGCTACTGTTACAGTTGAAGTTGCTAAGAACGGTCATTCATTGACTACGGTCACAAACGTATCTTCAACTGGTGGGGTTGATGCCAACGGTAATGCTACTGACGGTACTGCCGATAAAGAATTCAACAACAAAGTAACTCCTCCAACACCTCCTGAATTCCAACCAGAAAAATTTGTCGTTTCTAAAGAGAAATATGACATCACTGGTGACAAGTTGATGGATGATGACGATGATGTTCCTGGTAACGAGTACACAGCAACAAACGCCAATCCATATGTTGATGGTGTTGCCAACAACGAACCAGAAAACTTGAATACTAAGACTGTTGAACGCGGTTCTAAATTGGTATACCAAGTATGGCTTGATACTACTAAATTCACAGAATCTAACAACGTTCAATACGTTGGTGTATCTGATACATACGACGCTGATAAATTGGATGTAAACGCTTCTGACATCAAAGCTTACGATTCAGTAACTGGTGCAGACGTGACTGCTAAATTCGACATCAAAGTTGAAAATGGCACAATCACTGCAACTTCTAAAGATGAATTTATCAAAGATAAAGTAAACAACCCTGTTATCGATACTACTAAATTCGCCTTTGGACGTTACTATAAATTTGATATCCCAGCAACTGTTAAAGAATCTGTTAAAGCTGGTGCTGATATTGAAAATACAGCCAACCAAACAGTTCACGTTTACAACCCAGTAAGCAAGACGGTTGAAAAACCTGAAAAACCAACACAAAAACGTGTTAACAGCGTTCCAGTTCCAGTGGAAATGAACTTCACAAAACGTTTGGAAGGTCGTGAACTTCAAGCTAACGAATTCGAATTCGTATTGAAGAAAGACGGCGTTGAAGTTGAACGCGTGAAGAACGACGCTGCTGGTAAGATTGTCTTCAAGACTCTTAAATTTGGTCGTGATGATCTTGGTAAGACATACAACTACACAGTAGAAGAAACTCCTGGTACAGATACAACTGTCAAATACGACACAATGGTTGCTACTGTTAAAGTGGTTGTATCACACGACGGTACAGCTAAAGCAATCGTTGCCAACGTAACAGATGCTGCTGATAAAGAGTTCAACAATACAGTAACTCCACCAGAAGAACCTAAGTTCCAACCAGAGAAATACGTTGTTTCTAAAGCGAAATTCGATATCACTGGTACTAAACTCGTTGATGACGATTCTGAATTGACAGATAAATATGGTGAAACAAACACAAATCCATATGTCGATAATACAAACAACAACGAAGCTGAAAACTTGAATACCAAGACAGTTGAACGTGGATCTAAACTTTACTACCAAGTATGGTTGGATACAACTAAGTTTGACGCAGCTAACAAAGACAATATCCAAACAGTAGGAATCACAGATAACTACGACAAAGATAAATTGACTGTTAATGCTTCAGATATCAAGGTTTACGACTCAGTTACTGGTGCAGATGTTACTAACAAGTTCGATATCACTGATAACAACGGTGTTCTTACAGCTAACCTTAAAGCAGGCTTCACTAAGTCACTTGGCGACTCTGAAAACACTCAAATCATTGATACAACTAAATTCGAATTTGGACGCTACTATAAATTTGATATTCCAGCAACAGTGAAAGACGATGTTGTAGCTGGTGCAGATATCGAAAACAAAGCAGCTCAAGTTGTTAACTACTACAACCCAGTAAGCAAGAAAGTTGAAAAACCAAACAAACCAACTGAAAAACGTGTAAATAGTGTTCCAATCTCAGTAGAATTCAACTTCACTAAGAAATTGGAAGGTCGCGACCTTAAAGCTGGCGAATTCACATTCGAGTTGAAAGACAGCGACAATGTTGTGATTGCAACTGCAACCAACGATGCAGCTGGTAAGATTAAATTCTCTCCAGTAGAGTACACAAATAAAGCTGGTAAAACTGTTACAGCCCTTAAATACCAGAAGGGTCAAGAAGGTACTTACAAGTACACTGTAACAGAGGTTAAGGGTACAGATGCAACTGTCACTTACGATGAAATGGCTGCTGTTGTAACCGTTACTGTTTCTCATGATGGTACAGCGAAAGCCTTGATCACAAACGTGACAGACCCTGCTGATAAAGAATTTAACAACCGTGTAACACCTCCAGAAGAACCTAAGTTCCAACCAGAGAAATACGTTGTTTCTGAAGAAAAATTCGATATCACAGGTGACAAGCTCGTTGATGACGATAAAGAGTTGGCAGACAAGTACGCAGACACAAATGCGAACCCATACGCTGACGATGCCTCAAACAACGAAGCTCAAAACTTGAATACTAAGACTGTTAAACGTGGTCAAAAATTAGTTTACCAAGTATGGTTGGATACAACTAAATTCGACGCATCTAACAAGGACAACATCCAATCAGTAGGAATCTCAGATGACTACGATGAAACTAAGTTGGAACTTGATTCTACTAAGATCAAAGCCTACGATTCAGTAACAGGTGATGATGTTACAGCTAAATTCGATATCACTGTTAACAACGGTGTAATTACTGCAACTCTTAAAGCTGGCTTCACTAAGTCACTTGGCGACGCAGAAAACACTCAAGTTATCGACACAACTAAATTCGCCTTTGGACGTTACTACAAGTTCGACATCCCAACAACAGTTAAAGCTGATGTACCTGGTGGTGTGGATATTGAAAATACAGCTGCTCAAGTAGTTAACTACTACAACCCAACTACTAAGAAAGTTGAGAAACCAAGCAAACCAACTGAAAAACGTGTTAACAACGTACCAGTTGAAGTGGAATTCAACTTCACTAAACGTTTGGAAGGCCGTGAGCTTAAAGCTAACGAATTCAGCTTCGTGCTTAAAGATTCAGAAGGTAAGACTCTTGAAACTGTAAGCAACGATGCATCAGGTAACGTTAAGTTCAAAGCTCTTGAATTCAAGAAGGGTCAAGAAGGCGTACACAACTACACAGTAGAAGAAGTTAAAGGCTCAGACGCAACCGTTACATACGACACAATGAAAGCGAATGTAACAGTCACAGTTAAACACGATGGTACAGCTAAAGTTCTTATCGCGACTGTAGGCGACATTGCGGATAAAGAATTTAACAACCGTGTAACACCTCCAGAAGAACCTAAGTTCCAACCAGAGAAATATGTATTGAATACAGCTAAATTCTCTATCACTGATAACAAGCTTCTTGATGATGATGCTGAGTTGACTGATAAATATGGTGAAACAAATACCGATCCATATGTAGATAAAGCTGATAATAACGAAGCAGAAAACATCAATACCAAGACTGTTAACCGCGGAGATAAGATCTACTACCAAGTATGGTTGGATACAACTAAATTCTCAGCAACTAACAAAGAAAATGTTCAAACTGTAGGAATCACTGATGACTTTGATGAAACGAAAGTTGATGTAGATGGTTCAGCAATCAAAGCTTACGATTCAGTAACTGGTGCTGATGTCACTGATAAATTTGACATTAAAGTTGAAAATGGTGTGATGACTGCAACACTTAAAGCTGGCTTCACGAAGTCACTTGGCGACGCAGAAAATACTCAAATCATTGATACAACTAAATTTGAATTTGGACGTTACTACAAGTTTGATATTCCAGCAACAGTTAAAGCTGATGTACCTGGTGGTTCAGACATCGAAAATACAGCTGCCCAAGTTGTTAACTATTACAACCCAGTAAGCAAGACTGTTGAAAAACCAAACAAACCAACTGAAAAACGTGTTAACAACGTTCCAGTTGAAGTAGAATTCAACTTCACTAAACGCTTGGAAGGCCGTGAGCTTAAAGCTAACGAATTCAGCTTCGTCCTTAAAGATTCAGAAGGTAAGACTCTTGAAACTGTAAGCAACGATGCATCTGGTAACGTTAAGTTCTCAGCTATGTCATTCAAGAAGGGTCAAGAAGGCGTACACAACTACACAGTAGAAGAAGTTAAAGGCTCAGACGCAACCGTTACATACGATACAATGAAAGCGAATGTAACAGTTACAGTTAAACACGATGGAACAGCTAAAGTTCTTATCGCGACTGTAGGCGACATTGCGGACAAAGAATTTAACAACCGTGTTACACCTCCAGAAACTCCAGAATTCAATCCAGAGAAATATGTTCTAAACGAAAAAGAATTTGATTTAACTGGAACTTCATTATTAGATGATGATAAAGAGTTGGCAGACAAGTACGCAGATACCAATGCGAACCCATATGCGGACGATGCATCTAATAACGAAGCAGCGAATATCAATACTAAATCAGTTAAACCAGGTCAAAAACTTGTTTACCAAGTATGGTTGGATACAACTAAATTTGACGCAAACAACAAAGACAACATCCAATCAGTAGGAATCTCAGATGACTACGATGAGGCAAAAGTCGACGTTGAAGCTTCAGCTATTAAAGCATACGATGGTAAGACTGGTGCGGATGTGACAGCTAAATTCGATATTGCTGTGAACAATGGTGTGATTACTGCAACCCTTAAAGATGGCTTCACTAAGTCACTTGGCGACGCAGAAAACACTCAAATCATTGACACAACTAAATTCGAATTCGGACGTTACTACAAGTTTGATATTCCAGCAACTGTTAAAGCGGATGTTAAAGGTGGAGTAGACATCGAAAATACTGCGGCTCAAGTAGTTAACTACTACAACCCAACAACTAAGAAAGTTGAAAAACCAAGCAAACCAACTGAAAAACGTGTAAACAGCGTACCAGTACAAGTAGAGTTCAACTTCACTAAACGTTTGGAAGGCCGTGAGCTTAAAGCTAACGAATTCAGCTTCGTTCTTAAAGATTCAGAAGGTAAGACTCTTGAAACTGTAAGCAATGATGCATCAGGTAACGTTAAGTTCAAAGCTCTTGAATTCAAGAAGGGTCAAGAAGGCGTACACAACTACACAGTAGAAGAAGTTAAAGGAAGCGACGCAACCGTTACATACGACACAATGAAAGCGAATGTAACAGTTACAGTTAAACACGATGGAACAGCTAAAGTTCTTATCGCGACTGTAGGCGACATTGCGGATAAAGAATTTAACAACCGTGTAACTCCTCCAGAAGAACCTAAGTTCCAACCAGAGAAATACGTTGTTTCTGAAGAGAAATTTGATATCACAGGCGACAAACTCGTTGATGATGATAAAGAGTTGGCAGACAAGTACGCAGATACCAATGCGAACCCATATGCGGACGATGCCTCAAACAACGAAGCTCAAAACTTGAATACCAAGACTGTTAAACGTGGCGACAAGTTGGTTTACCAAGTATGGTTGGATACAACTAAATTTGACGCAGCTAACAAGGACAACATCCAATCAGTAGGAATCTCAGATGACTACGATGAAACTAAGTTGGATCTTGACGCTACTAAGATCAAAGCTTACGATTCAGTAACAGGTGATGATGTTACAGCTAAATTCGATATCACTGTTAACAACGGTGTGATTACTGCAACTCTTAAAGATGGCTTCACTAAGTCACTTGGCGATGCAGAAAACACTCAAGTGATCGACACAACTAAATTCGCCTTCGGACGTTACTACAAGTTCGACATCCCAACAACAGTTAAAGCTGATGTTCCTGGCGGAGTAGATATCGAAAACACTGCGGCTCAAGTAGTTAACTACTACAATCCAACAACTAAGAAAGTTGAAAAGCCAAGCAAACCAACTGAAAAACGTGTTAACAACGTACCAGTTGAAGTGGAATTCAACTTCACTAAACGTTTGGAAGGCCGTGAGCTTAAAGCTAACGAATTCAGCTTCGTTCTTAAAGATTCAGAAGGTAAGACTCTTGAAACTGTAAGCAACGATGCATCAGGTAACGTTAAATTCTCTAAACTTGAGTTCAAGAAAGGCCAAGAAGGCGTACACAACTACACAGTAGAAGAAGTTAAAGGAAGCGACGCAACCGTTACATACGACACAATGAAAGCGAATGTAACAGTCACAGTTAAACACGATGGTACAGCTAAAGTACTTATCGCGACTGTAGGCGACATTGCGGATAAAGAATTTAACAACCGTGTTACACCTCCAGAAGAACCTAAGTTCCAACCAGAGAAATACGTTCTTAGCGATGGTAACGGTAAGTTCGATATCACTGGTACTAAACTTCTTGATGATGATGCAGAGTTGGCTGACAAGTACGCAGATACAAACGCTAACCCATATGCAGATCTTTCAGAAGGTAAGAAACTTTCAAATGGTGAAATCGTAGGTAAAAACGAAGCAGAAAACATCAATACTAAAGCTGTTAAACGTGGCGACACTATTAACTATCAAGTATGGCTTGATACAAATCAATTTGATGCAAACAATAAGGATAACATCCAATCTGTTGGTATCACTGATGATTACGATGAAGCTAAATTGGAAGTTAAGCAATCAGATATCAAGGCTTACGATGGTAAGACTGGTGCTGATGTTACTGACAAGTTTGATATCTCAATCGCTAACGGTGTGATTACTGCTAACCTTAAAGCTGGCTTCACTAAGTCACTTGGTGATGCAGAAAACACTCAAGTGATCGACACAACTAAGTTCGAATTTGGACGTTACTACAAGTTTGTCATCCCAGCTAAGGTTACTGACGGTGCTTACGATGGTGCTGAAATTGAAAATACAGCAGCTCAAGTCGTTAACTACTACAACCCAACTACTAAGAAAGTTGAAACACCTAACAAACCAACTGAAAAACGTGTTAACAACGTTCCAACTGCTATTGAGTTGATCTTCGGTAAGACCCTTAACGGACGTAAGTTGCAAGATAAAGAATTTACTTTCGAATTGAAAGATGAAAAAGGTAATGTTCTTGAAACAGTTAAGAATGATGCCGAAGGTAAAGTTAAATTCTCTACTATCAACTATGCTAAAGCAGATCTTGGTAAGACATTCAACTACACAGTAGAAGAAGTTAAAGGAACTGATACAACTGTTACTTACGATAACATGAAAGTCAATGTTACTGTTCAAGTTATCCAACCTTCAGTAGGAGATCAATTGTCAACAGTTATCTCTTACGCTACAGTAGGTGGAGATGCTTATGGTGGTGACGATCGTGTCTTCGATAACAACGTAACTCCTAACTTCAAACCAGAGAAATACGTTGTTTCAGAACCAAGCTTCGACATCATTGGTAACAAACTTGCTGATGACGACGATTCAGCTGATAAAGTTGAAATCCAAAACTTGAATGGTAAGACCCTCAAACGTGGTCAAAAGATCTACTATCAAGTATGGCTTGATACTCGTGACTTCACTGCAGAAAGCAACCTTCAAACAGTTAGTATCACAGATAACTACGAAGAAGCTAAGCTCGATATCGACGCTTCTGAAATCAAGGTTTACGATGGTATCACTGGTAAGGATGTTACAGACAAGTTCGATATTAAAGTTGAAAATGGTGTTCTCTATGGTACATCTAAAGCAAGCTTGACTAAAGCTATTAGTGCAACAGATGCTACTCCAGTCATCGATACAACTAAATTCGAGTTTGGTCGTTACTATAAATTTGATATCCCAGCTGTTGTTAAAGACATTGATGCTAACGACGGTGTAGATATTGAAAATACAGCCAACCAAACAATTCACCAGTACAACCCATTCAATAAGAAAGTTACAACTCCTGAAAAACCAACTCAAACACGTGAAAACAACGTTCCAGTTCCACTCGAGTTCAACTTCACTAAACGACTTGAAGGCCGTGAGTTGACTGCAGGTGAGTTCAGCTTCGTATTGAAAGACAAAGACAACAAGGTTCTTCAAACAGTAACCAACGATAAAGATGGTCACATCAAGTTTGAAAAACTCTTGTTCAGCAAAGCAGATCTTGGTAAGACATTCACTTACACAGTTGAAGAAGTAGCTGGTAAAGATACTTCAATCACTTACGATGCTATGAAAGCAACTGTAACAGTGGAAGTTACTAAGGAAGGCAAAGTTCTCACAACTGTCGTTAACCACGCTTCAACAGGCGGATTCGCTTCAAGTGCTAACGATAAAGAGTTCAACAACAAAGTTCGCCCACCAGAAACACCTAAGTTCCAACCAGAAAAATATGTTGTTTCTGAAGCAAAATTCGATATCACGGGTACTAAGCTCGTTGATGATGATAAAGAATTGGCTAACAAGGTTGCAGATACAAATGCTAATCCTTACGCTGATGATGCATCAAACAACGAATTGGAAAACATGAATACTAAGTCTGTTAAACGTGGTGATAAACTTGTTTACCAAGTATGGCTCGATACAACTAAATTCGACGCCAACAACAAGGATTACATCCAAACAGTTGGTATCTCTGATGACTACGACGAAACTAAGTTGGAACTTGACGCTACTAAGATTAAAGCTTACGATTCAGTAACAGGTGAAGATGTTACCGCTAAATTCGACATCACAGTTGAAAACGGTGTAATCACAGCTAACCTTAAAGATGGCTTCACTAAGTCACTTGGTGATGCTGCAAACACTCAAATTATCGACACAACTAAGTTTGCCTTTGGTCGTTACTATAAATTTGATATCCCAACCACTGTTAAAGACACTGTTCCTGGTGGTGTAGATATTGAAAATACAGCTGGACAAGTTGTTCACTACTACAACCCAACAACTAAGAAGGTTGAAACACCTAAGGTACCAACTGAAAAACGTGTTAACAGTGTTCCAGTTGAAGTCGGATTCAACTTCACTAAACGTTTGGAAGGTCGTGAGCTTAAAGCTAACGAATTCACATTCGAGTTGAAGGATGCAGCAGGTAAAGTTGTTGAAACTGTTAAGAATGATGCAGCTGGTAACGTTAAATTCTCTAAACTTGAATTCAAGAAAGGCCAAGAAGGCGTTCACAAGTACACAGTAGAAGAAGTCAAAGGAACTGATGCAACTGTTACATACGATACAATGAAAGCGAATGTAACAATCACTGTTTCTCATGATGGTACTGCTAAAGCTCTTGTAGCAACTGTTGGTGAAATTGCTGATAAAGAATTCAACAATGCTGTTCGTCCACCAGAAAAACCTAAGTTCCAACCAGAAAAATATGTTGTTTCTGAAGCGAAATTCGACGTAACAGGTACTAAACTTGTTGATGATGATAAAGAATTGGCTAATAAGGTTGCAGATACAAATACCAACCCTTACGCTGATGATGCATCAAACAACGAATTGGAAAACTTGAATACTAAGTCAGTTAAACCTGGTCAAAAACTTTACTACCAAGTATGGCTTGATACAACTCAATTTGACGCTAACAACAAGGATCATATCCAAACTGTTGGTATCACTGATGACTACGATGAAACTAAGTTGGATGTCGATGCATCAGCAATCAAGGCTTACGATTCAGTATCAGGTGCGGATGTAACATCTAAGTTCGACATTAAGGTTGAAAATGGTGTTGTTACAGCTAACCTTAAAGATGGCTTCACTAAGTCACTTGGCGATGCTGAAAACACTCAAGTTATCGACACTACTAAGTTCGAGTTTGGTCGCTACTATAAATTTGATATTCCTGCAACGGTGAAAGCAGACGTCGCTGGCGGTGTGGATATCGAAAATACAGCAGCCCAAGTTGTTAACTACTACAACCCAACAACTAAGAAAGTTGAAAAACCAAACGTACCAACTGAAAAACGTGTTAACAGTGTTCCAATTTCAGTAGAATTCAACTTCACTAAACGTTTGGAAGGCCGTGAGCTTAAAGCTAACGAATTCAGCTTCGTGCTTAAAGATTCAGAAGGTAAGACTCTTGAAACTGTAAGCAATGACGCTAAAGGTAACGTTAAATTCTCACCTATTGAGTACAAGAAAGGCCAAGAAGGCACTTACAAGTACACAGTAGAAGAAGTTAAAGGTACTGACGGTACTGTTCAATACGACGGTATGAAAGCTCTTGTCACTGTTGAAGTATCACATGATGGTAAAGCCAAAGCTCTTATCACTAAGGTTACTGATCCAGCAGATAAAGAATTCAACAATACTGTTCGTCCACCAGAAAAACCTAAGTTCCAACCAGAGAAATACGTTGTTTCTAAAGAAAAATTCGATATCACTGGTATGAAACTTGTTGATGATGATGCTGAGTTGAAAGATAAAGTAGGCGATACTAATAAAGATCCTTACGCTGACAGCACAGCTAATAACGAAGCTGAAAACCTTAATACTAAGACACTCAAGAAAGGTGATAAGTTTGTCTACCAAGTATGGCTTGATACAAACAACTTCACTGACGCTCAAAATATCCAATCTGTTGGTGTTACAGATAAATATGACAGCGAAAACTTGAACATCAATGTCGCAGATATTAAAGCATACGACTCTGTAACAGGAGAAGATGTGACAGCTAAGTTTGACATCAAGGTTGAAAATGGTGTAATTACTGCAACATCTAAGTCTGACCTTACTAAGTCACTCGGTGATGCAGAAAACACACAAGTGATCGATACTGCCAAATTGGCATTCGGACGCTACTACAAGTTCGATATTCCTGCAACTATCAAAGGTACTGCTAAAGATGGTGTAGACATCGAAAATACTGCGTCACAAATCGTTCACCAATACGATCCAACTAAGAAATCTGTTGAAAAACCAGAAAAACCAACAGAAAAACGTGTAGTCAATATCCCAACTAAGGTTGAGTTTGAATTCACTAAGAAACTTGAAGGTCGTGAACTTAAAGCTGGTGAGTTTAGTTTCGTACTTAAAGACAGCAAGGGTAATGTGATCGAAACTGTAAGCAATGATGCTAACGGTAAGATCAAGTTCTCTGCTCTTGAGTACAAACGTGGTGAAGAAGGTACTCACGTCTACACAGTAGAAGAAGTACAAGGTAACGATGCAACTGTTACCTACGATAAGATGGTTGCTACAGTCGTTGTTTCAGTAACTAAAGACGGTAAAGTCTTGACAGTAACTTCTCAATTGCCAGAAGATACTGAGTTCAACAATATTGTGACACCACCGACTCCTCCAACACCACCGACTCCACCAACTCCTCCAACACCACCAACTCCTCCAACACCACCAACACCACCGACTCCTCCAACTCCAGTGGTTCCACCAGTGACACCACCAACTACACCAGAAGCTCCTAAAGGACCAGCACTCCCTGAAACAGGTGATGATGCGTCTATGGCAGCTATGGCTCTCGGAGGAATCCTTGCGGCAGCTGGACTTGGTTTGGCAGGAAAACGCAAAAAAGAAGACTAAGATAGTTCATAGGTTAAATCCCTCAACATAGTTAGTTAGACTATTTCAGTTTTCGAAAAAGAGACTCATCCCATAAGGGGTGAGTCTCTTTTGTGATGTTCAAAGTTATAAATACAAGCTTTCTAAAGCTGATTAATTTTTTTAAACCAGATCTCAAATCTTTGATATGCTTGTTAAGTATATTGCCATCTTCTAATTTTGCAATCGAATAATGTGCTTCTAAAACATTTTTTTGTATTGTCTATGTTTAAAAAAAGTCCTAAAGAATGTTTGGAAGTAATGATTGACATTGCTTATATTCTCCTCTATGAGTTCAAAAAACTCATCCACTCTTTTTTCTTGAAAGTGAAAAAGCAAAAGCTGATAGAAGTTATAATAATTGGCGAGTTCTTCTGAGAACTTCAGTGTCTTCTAAACGACTTCATGTGGTGCTAAAGTTTGACGAAAAGTCTTTGAATAGTAACAGTTTAGGGATAACCTATGGCTGTCTTTTTGAAAGTGTTGTCAGTAATTTTTCAAGGCTCGACAAGGTAGTGATTTCTTGTCGAAATGGTTCATAATCGCAATTCTAGTCTTAAAAATATCGGCTCTATAATCTCTAGAGCAGTTTTAGCGATTACAGACATTAAAGAGCAGTTTTTAATTATTCAGTCAAAAATAAAGTTTGATGGGAAATTGAATCATTAAAAATATCGACATTTTTCTAATGTAAAATCGTTAATAAATCTAAAAATATGTATATTTCTGGATCTAAATATTAATTTTATTGTGAATTATCCTATATAGATTGAAAGTATAAAACGTAAGAATCATTCTGTTTTTCGAAAATTGTAAAGCTTTTAACAAGGGGAAAGCATAGATTTTGTAAGGTTTTTAATCGTTTATATAAAGTTTGTTTTTGCTTATTAATTTATATTTGTAAGGTTTCAAATTTCTGCATAAAGATAATGTGTAAGATGAGACTAATATAGAAAAAATTTGCTTATGTTAGTTTTTAAAAAAATATATATAAAATTAATTTTATGACAATAAAATGTTTATTCAATTCTAATAATGTGATATATTTGGCATTAGGGAAATTCAATTTATATTATTTTTAGAAGAGACAAGAGTAATCAAAATCTAATGATTCCTTGTCTAGGAGGAAATATGGGTAAAGATATCTTTAGTAAGAAGAGTCGTTTCTCGATTCGTAAATTGAATATCGGAGTCTGCTCGGTCTTGCTTGGTACTTTGATCATGATTGGTCACACAGCTCAAGCGGATGAAACGACATCTGATGGAGCAACGGTTGCAGCTACAGCTCTAAGTGCAAGTCAAGGTGAAGGAGTTCCGACCGCAACTTCGCCAAGCACAGCACCAGAAAGTGCAGCAACTGCTACGGTAGCACCAGCAGCTACTGAAACAGTTACAGCGACGTCGGTTGCACCTACAAGCTCAGTTGCATCAAGTGTAGCAGTAAGTTCGGAAGCACCAGCTTCAACAAGTGCTACAAGTTCAGCGCCGGCTTCAACAGCACCAGCTTCAACAAGTGCTACAAGTTCAGCGCCGGCTTCATCAGCATCAACCTCAACAAGTCCAGTAGTTGCTTCAGAAGTTACAGGCTCAACAAATGTATCAACTGCAAAACCAGCAACTGCTTCAGAGGCATCTCGTTCAGTCACAGCTTCTACAACATCGTCGACTACAGCAAGCACAGTGAGCGCTAGTGCAAATAATGTTACGGTGTCAGAAACGGCAAATGTGCCTCGTGTGCGTAGTCGTCGTGCAGTAGGGCAAGAACGTTCGATGGAAGGAAGAGATATTAAATATGTTTACCAAAATCGAACTGCTCAAGTAAACAGTGGGACTCCAACTCAACGTGCTAAGATTGAATACAGACAGTTGGACGACTATGAGGTAGTCAATGGGAAGACAGTCGCAACTGATCCATCTGGTCAAGGTCGCCCAGTATTAGAGTGGACTGTAACCTTTAACGAGGCTCAGTACGATAGGATGGGAGGATACTACTATTTCACAATTCCAAAGAATGTATCTGACCCTTACAATGTTGTGACAGATTACGCTGGTGCTTACGCAGATCGCGATGGCTGGAAGGATGCAAATAAAGAATCAGGTGCTGGTTCAGCAAATGCAGAAGGTGTTCAGTATGTTGACGCAGGTAATAAACTTGAATGGCGTGTCAAAAATACTGTCGGAAGGGATTACAATAATGTAGATGGTCTTAGCGGTGTTATGGGGGATACAAAAAAGGTATATGTCCTCCAATTATCTAATAGTTCTAGTGCTCGCAAGTTTACTATTAAGTACCGTACAATAGTTGAAGACTCATCACAAGTCATTTCTTATATTGCCGGAGTTGAATCTAAGACAGGGCTACCAAGGAATAACTGGTATGCTATCTCAGGTAAGTACGACAAGAACTTGGTTAGTCAGGTTGGTGCACCAAGTGTGACTCCAAACTTGACGAACACTTCTATCAATGTTCCTGTTCAGACAGTGGCGTCGACTTCAAGCACTCTTTCAGGGACAGGGGTTCCAGGGGCAACTATCAAACTTTATATCGATGGTCAGGAGCAAAACATCGGTAACGTCACTGTTGACAGTAGTGGTAACTGGACTACAGGTGAGCTTCCAACAGCCTTGAACAACAATCAGGGTGAGGGTACGACTATCAAACCACGTCAAACTGTTCAGGTGACTCAAACGGTTGACGGAACAGAAAGTAGTCGTCGCACAGTTCCAGTATCAATCGGTGAGACAACGGTTGAACCTTCAAGCTTGACTACTAACCAGGATGCAGTTGTAGCAGGACAAAAAGAGGTTACTCTTAAGGTTCCTCATGATGCAGGTATTGCTTACTTGCGCTATACAGATACTGCAGGTCAAACAGTTGAAGTTCCAGTCAAACGTGACAGTTTATCAGCTGCATGGGTGTCACAAAAGTCAGATAAGGCAACTGTCAAATCAGTTGAGAACGGTAAGTTCCAAGATACGATTGTCCTCACAATGGCTGATAAGATTGCAGGTACAGAAGTATCATCTATCTCAAATGTGGTGGAAGGTGGTTTCTCAAGTGTGGCTGGATGGCAATCGCGCTCAGTAGAAAACCAGGCACCAACTATTGCTTCAGCTGTTGAAGGAAACAGAAAAACTGTCGAACAAGGTGCTCAACTGGACCTTACTTCTCTTGTGACAGTGGCAGATAAAGAAGATGATGCTCAAGCAACACTAGGTGATAAGGTACATGCTGAAGTCGTTTCAGTAAATGGAAACACAGCAACCAAGACAGTTGATACAAACACCCCAGGCACTTATACAGTTAAGTATAAAGCTGTTGATAGCCAAGGTAAAGAGTCAGGTGAGATTGAAGTTACTGTAGTTGTAAATCCTGCACGTCAAAACGAGGCTCCTACAGTAGAGATTCCATATTCAGATCCAGCTCCAAACAAAAAAGAAGTTTATCTATATACTGGAGAAGAAGCTGACGTTGATATTACCTTTAACGACGATTCTGGAAAAATTAAATCCGCATCATTAAGAAAAGGTGGAAATATTGCCTTAAATAATATTGATGGGAACCCAGAAAAACAAAATAATGAATGGGGCTACACTGTAACAGCGATTAATTCTGAAACTGCTACACCAGCAAAAATTAAAGTTACTGGACAAGTTTCTGGTATTGCTGAAAGTAGACTTCCAAAAACAGAAAACGACTCTCTGGAGCTTGTAACTCGTTTTGCAACAGCAACAGATACAGATGGTGCAGAGATTTCCAATAATGCAACAAAAACTAAAAATAATGGAGAAGTAGTTGGTACTTACCTGACTGACCCAGGTGCAGTAACTTTCGTATTAAAAGCACAAACTAAAAAATATGATATCAAAACTCCATCAGAAGCAGATAAAGTAACCGTATCAAATGCTAACAATGTTACTGATAAAGAGTTTGAAAAAATTAAAGAGAAAGTTAAAGTTGAATATTCTCAAAACAATCCAGATGCACGTTTAGCTGACAAAAAAGGTCAGGAAGTAGAAGATGCTTCAAAAGTTGTTGATAAAGTGGAAAAAGATGGAAACAATGTTGTTGTAACCTATAAAGATGGTTCTAAAGATACAAAACCATTAACAGAATTTGTAGTCAAAGATACAACAGCTCCAGCGAAACCAGAAGTTAAGACAGATCTAACAGGTAAAGCAGGAACTAAAGATCCAGTTGAAGTGACTGCAGAGCCAGGCTCAACAGTAGCCCTCTACGATAAAGATGGCAACAAGA